>JALVDE010000083.1 GCA_027009375.1 Gammaproteobacteria bacterium | reverse complement strand
AATAATCAGAGACTGATCATCACTGCTTCTGCCTTTGCGGTTACCCAGCACAAAAGCAATTAGCTGTGCATGTTTCGTCCACAGTCCCTGAAATGTTTCCATTGTCCAGTTTCTTCGAATACCGTCTGAAGCACTTATCAGAATCGAATCTTTAACCAGCTGGATGTGTCGGCTGTCATGATTTCTTGAGACATCACCCAGAATACCCGAAGACACCTCTGGCAGGGTCATACCTTGTGAATCAAGATAACATAACCGCATATCACCAACGGCACTGTATTCACAACGACCGGAACTTAAATTATATTTCAGGGCTACTCCGGCAGCCCCTTTGGTACCCGTCAGTTTTTTTGCCACCCAGTCCAGCATATTACAGGCAGACAGTTTATAAATATCGGCACGGGCAAGCTGCAGCCGATCAACAATATCCCTGGCCGCCTGACCATGACCGGTTGCATCCAGGTGTAAACATGACAGCTGATTTTTACTTAATAGTATATAAATATTATCACCGTTAACCGTACTGTCATGCCATGCCCGCTCAAAAACTCCCAGCTGATAATGTCCTGGACATTCTTCAGCATGTAAATAAAAACGTGCCCAGATGGCCACTCCATGCCAGGATTTACTGTTTTTTTCTTTATCTTCCGTCAGGCTATAAACATCGTATTCATCGGCCAGACGTTTTACCGAACCCAGCCCCTTGCCCATAGTGCGTGAGGTTGTATAACCATCCTCAAAAGCCTGATCAATATCTGCAATACCCGGACCGTAATCCATAGCAAAAATATCCAGGGTAACCGGAGGTGCATTTTTATTTCTGGTATTTTCCGCCGGAGCATTGCACCAGAGCTGCACCATGCCGGTTTTTCCGGAATACTTTATCTGATTGGAGAGCATCTCACTGGCAACAATCTGCATATTCTCCATTCTGACTGAATCAAAACCCAGCTTTCTGGCCAGGGTTTTCAGGCGGACTTTAAACAGCACCAGGGCACTGTTATCCTTAACTACCTGTTGAATCACCAGTTTCATTTGTATTAACCTGCGCCTGACCTGGACTGCAGGGTATTATCCAGCTCACTGTCTGTGACCACCTGGCCACGGCCCCGTTCCTTAGCTGCGTATAAAGCCTGATCAGCGCGGGCTATCAGTGACTTCACGCTGTCCTCTGCAGTCAGTTGGGCTATGCCGATACTGACCTTACCCTCCATTGCCGCCAGTATTTTTTGTGCTGAACGACGGGCAATCACCGCTTCTGTAAAAAAGATAATGGCAAATTCATCGCCGCCCATACGGCAGACATGATCCACATCTTTACGGGTATACTGCTGCATAAAACCCGCCATCTTTTTTAATACCTCATCACCCGCCTGATGCCCGAGGGTGTCATTGACTTCCTTGAAATAATCCAGATCCAGTAAAATTAATGACAACAGACCGCCCTGCCTCTGACAATATTTAACCGCTTCTTCAAGACGCCGGTCATAGGCACCGCGATTATAAATCTGAGTCAGGCTGTCAATTTCAGCCGCACGGATACTTTCCTGCAACTGGCTGCGTTTTTTATCCAGTTTTTCTTCCAGCTCAGCCAGTTCTGCTTTGGCACGTTGCTGCGCCAGAGCCATTTCTCTTTTAATATGTTCGTTATGCAGGCGTAATAATTCCGGATCACTGACTTCACTTTTAGCACGCAGAGTTTCGGTTATTATTGTTATTTGTTCCGGGGATGGGAGGTCTTTTAAATTGATTAGTGATTCAGAATAATGCGGCTGTTCTTGTTCAGAAGAATAAACCTCCAGAAAGAGCCGGTTAATACGCAGACATAGCTGCATTCTCATATGCCCGCTATCAGCATACTCATTACCCGTTTCCAGTTGAGACAGGAAACCCGGCAAACGGGCCGCGCCCTGAAACTGACTGATGCCGAACATGTCCAGAGCCTGCATGACAAATTGAGCAAAGCGCTGCTTATCGGGTTCAGCCAGTAAAGGTATTTTTAACAGAACTACTGATTCTGCACGTGTATCGGTCATGTAAGTTATCGTTATAATAATGCAGTTATATTATTGTTATTATGCGGTATTGCGATCATCCATGACTTAATTTTTTCTGTACTGATATTCCTGATGTATTTTCAGAAACGCCTGTTCAGGAAGTATCATTAATTAGTGTACATCTGTTTATTGATACACACTCTTTAATATATAGCCTATATTTTCACAAATTCCAGCCTATAATGGCCATTCCTGTTACAAATATTCGTTAACATAATCTGGAATAAGGATGATACTAACCACCCGACAGTCACAGGCCGGACAATTAAGGCGCTTAATGCTGCCCGTTGTTGCAACTCAGTTCAGCCAGATGGCCATGGGGGTTGTCGATACTCTGATGTCCGGTCATGCCAGCGCTGCCGACCTGGCAGGCGTTGCTGTAGGTTCCAGTCTCTGGATCCCCTTAATACTGTTTTTTGCGGGTATTCTTAATGCCATTACACCGACTGTTGCCCACTTCTGGGGTGAACAGAAACCGGAGAAAATCGGCCATAGTATTCGTCAGTCATTCTGGATTGGCTCTGCTCTCAGCCTGCTCGGTTTTATTCTGCTTTACAGCAGTTTTGAGCTATTTGTTTTTATGCAGGTTGATGAGAAAATATTACCCATTGCCAACCAGTATCTGCAGGCTATTGCCTGGGGTATGCCGGCTATTGCCGGATTTTTAATCCTGCGTTATCTAAACGAAGGCATGGCCAATATTCTGCCGGTTATGCTGACCGGCCTGTTCGGGCTGCTGTGCAATATTATCTGTAACTACCTGCTTATTTTCGGTCATTTTGGTGCTCCGAATTTAGGCGGTGTCGGTGCCGGCTGGGCAACCACTATCACCCACTGGATCATGTTTTTTGTACTGCTGCTGGTGATATACAAAAATAAAAAATTTCAGGGTATTAATTTATTTAAAGCCGATTTCAGACCGCACTGGCCGGAACTTGGCAGTCTGATTAAACTGGGACTGCCCATCGGTATTGCACTGTTTATTGAAGGCAGTGTATTTTCCATAATAGCTCTGTTTCTGGCCTCCATGGGCGTCATTACCGTGGCGGCTCATCAGATAGCCCTGAATTTTTCTTCCCTGATTTTTATTATTCCTCTGAGCCTGTCCATCAGCCTGACCATTCAGGTCGGTCAGAATATGGGTGCCCGGCAATATCAGCAGGTCAGAGATACCATTAGGGCCGGCTATCTATTCAGCCTGACGGTTTCCACTATTTCCGCCCTGATTATTTTTACTTATGCCGGACAGATTGCCGGTCTGTACACTCAGAACAGCCAGGTTATTGAACTGGCCTCATCCTTAATGTTTTTTACCGCCCTGTACCAGTTTTCGGACGGTATTCAGCTTTGTTCAGCCGGGGTGTTACGAGGCATGAAAGATACTGCTATACCCATGCTGCTGTCTCTGGTTTCCTACTGGATCATTGGTTTTCCTCTGGGTTATATACTGGCGTTAACCGACTGGCTCAGTCAGCCTATGGGTGCCCGGGGTTTCTGGATAGGCTTACTGACCGGACTGACTATTTCGGCGCTATTAATGAGTATAAGGGTCTATACAAAAGTAAGAGAGGGAACTGGCCAGTGGAAACTAAATTAGCTTATTACCAATAATTTGCGCTAAACTATCCCTATGGATCTGGAAATTCGTCATTTAAAAACACTGGTGGGTTTAAAAAAAACCGGCTCCCTGGTGGCTGCCGCAGAACAGCTTAAGCTCTCCCAGTCGGCTCTGTCACATCAGCTTAAAGTCCTGGAGGATTATCTGGGCACACCGGTGCTGGTGCGCAAAACCCGGCCAATGCGCTTTACCCCGGCCGGTCAGAAGCTACTGGAGCTGGCGGACAAAGTACTCCCCCTGATCACCCAGACCGAACAGCAGTTATCCCGTATTAAAACCGGCGACAGCGGTCATTTACATATCGGTGTCGAATGCCATAGCTGTTTTGACTGGCTGATGCCGACCCTGGATCAATACCGGGTACAATGGCCTGATGTGGAACTGGATTTATCCACTGGATTTGATTTTAATCCGGTCGAGTCTCTGTTAAGAGCCAATGCCGATTTAATTATTACCTCAGACATCCGCAATAGTGATGAAATCACCTATATCCCTCTGTTTAAATACCAGCTATTACTGGCGGTTTCCAGACAGCACCCGCTGGCATCGGAAGCCTGTATCCTGGCCGAAGACATGTATGACGATACTCTGATCACCTATCCGGTAGAACGTCAGAGACTGGATATTTTTACTAAATTTCTGACCCCTGCCGGTGTTGAACCCAGCCTGGTACGACACTCCCAGGTCAATGCCATGACATTGCAGTTAATCGCCAGTAACCGGGGCGTAGCCGCACTGCCCTGCTGGGTACTCAATAAAAAAGTGCTGGAACAATACGATATTGCCGCTTTACCTCTGGGCGAACAGGGGATCTGGGGAACACTGTATGCGGCCATACGCAACGAAGATGTACAGCAGCCCTATTTCCAGGCCTTTTTAAAGCTGGCCAGACAGACCATCAGCACTCATCTGGAAGGGATTATTCCCATTGATGATACTAATAACTCTCCGGCATGAACCGCTTATTATTTATCGGCCACCTCTGGCCTGAACCCGCGTCCTCTGCTGCCGGTTACCGTACTCTGGCCCTGTTAAAAGCCCT
>JALVDE010000082.1 GCA_027009375.1 Gammaproteobacteria bacterium | reverse complement strand
TCTCCAGTGCCTGGGCATTTTATACCAGTTACAACCTTTATAATGATGAGCTGTATACCTCCAGTATTCTGCCCCTGGAAACACTGCGTAATCTGGCCTGGTATATTTACCTGCTGGCCTTATTAAACGGTATGTCTGTTAATGACAACAGACCTATCTACCTTTCGATTTTTAAATCAGCCTACAGCGCAGCTCTCATTATTGGCAGCCTGATTATTTTTCTGATAGAAATAAACCCTGGGCTGCAATTTAAAGTGAATCAGTTACTGGGAATGGATTTCAGATTACTGGCCCATGTTTCCTTTGCTATTATCGGCCTGATTTTAATTGAGCAGCTCTACCGCAACGCCATTTCAGAACAACGCTGGGCCATAAAGTTCATCTGCCTGGGACTGGGCGGTATCTTTATTTTTGATTTTATTATTTACAGTAAATCCCTGCTTTTTACCGGCATCGATTATCTATTATGGAATGCCCGGGGCATAGTTAATGCTTTAGTCGTGCCGTTACTGGCTATCTCTGTGGTACGGCTTCAGGGCGAAACCAGAAACTATACTATTTCCCGTAAGGTGATCTTTCATACCTCAGCACTGGTTGGTACCGGATTGTACCTGATTGTCATGTCGCTGGCAGGTTTTTATATTAAGAAGTACGGCGGCAGCTGGGGGGAAATTGCTCAGATCCTGTTTATTTTCCTGGCTGTTCTGGTGCTCTTTATTTTGATGTTTTCAGGCTCCCTGAGAGCACGTCTGAAAGTCTATTTTAACAAACATTTTGTTAATTACCGGTATGACTACCGTGATGAATGGATCAAGCTCAGTAAAACCCTGGCAGAATTAAAATCCTTTAACGAGTTATCTCACTTTATGATTAAAACTCTGGCCGATCTGGTAGACAGCTCATGTGGCGGCTTATGGGTTAAAAATGATAATGGTGAATATTACCTGGCTGAAAACTACAACCTTAATCTGGATGCCGACTGGGATTTAATTCCAGCGGATAATCCGGCGGTACGGTTTTTACAGGATAAGCAATGGGTTATTGATTTTTATGAATATCAGGATAACCCTGAAATATACCAGCAGGCAGATTTCAGTGACTGGCTGGAGAAGGCAAAAAATACCTGGTTAATGATCCCTATTCTGCAACAGAATCAACTAAAAGCTTTTGTCGTATTAACCAAACCCAGAGCTCCTCGACAGTTAAACTGGGAAGATCACGATTTGCTTAGAACCGTTGGCCTGCAGCTGGCCAACGCTTTTGTACTGAACCAGGCCAGTGAAGAACTGTCAACTGCCAGACAGTTTGAAGCGTACAGCCGCTTATCTGCCTTTGTTATTCATGATTTAAAAAACCTGGTGGCCCAGGTCTCCCTGATTGTAAAAAATGCTGAAAAACACAAACATAATCCAGAGTTTATTGACGATGCAATAGATACACTGGAAAACGTGGTCAACAAAATGCAGAACCTGGTCAATCAGCTGCGTCAGAGAAATGTCCAGGATTCACGTTCTACATTTGATATGGTAAAGGTCATTCAGGATATTGTTAAACAACAGTCAGCCCATAAACCTACTCCGCAGTTCAAAACTGAATTAACGGAATGCTGTATTAATGGTGAGCAGGAAAAAATTTCAGCCATATTGGGGCACTTGATCCAGAATGCACAGGATGCAACCGATGATGATGGTTCGATTATTATCAGTCTGGAAGAAACAGGCAATAGTGCTATTATTAAAATTACAGATACCGGTATTGGAATGGACGAAAAATTTATTGCAGAGCGCTTATTTAAACCATTTGATACCACGAAAGGGAATGCCGGTATGGGGATTGGTGTCTATGAAGCAAGAAGCTATATCCTTAAACATTCAGGTTATATTCATGTGGACAGCAAACCGGGCAAAGGCACAACATTTACCATCACATTACCCTTATCTACAACTGAAAATGAAGGTACCAAAATTGAGCAGTAACGAGAAAGTACTATTAATTGTAGAAGACGATCCAGGTCTGCAAAAACAGCTCAAATGGAGTTTTGAAAATTATAAAGTGGTCATTGCAGGTGATCGTGAAGAGGCTATTGCTGCCATCCGTCGTTATCAACCAGAGGTAGTTACTCTGGATCTGGGGCTGCCGCCTGATCCGGCCAATGCCAGTGAAGGCATGGCAGCATTAAAAGAAATCCTGCAACTGGCACCGGAAACCAAGATCATTGTAGTAACGGGTAATGATGACAGAGAAGTGGCCGTTCAGGCTGTGGCTATGGGGGCTTATGATTTCTACCAGAAGCCTATTGATATAGAAACCCTTAATTTGCTTATTCAGAGAGCGTTTCACCTGAGTGAACTGGAAAAAGAAAATCAGCGGCTTTCTCATAAAACAGATGAACCATTAGATGGTATGATAGCGGTCAGTGAACCCATGCTGAAACTGGCTCGTACGGTAGAAAAAATAGCACCCAGTGATGTTACAACATTATTATTGGGAGACAGTGGTACCGGAAAAGAATTAATAGCCAGGGCTATACACAATCTCAGTCCGAGGAAAAAGAAACCTTTTATCGCTGTTAACTCAGCGGCAATTCCTGAAAACCTACTAGAAAGTGAGCTGTTTGGATATGAAAAAGGAGCCTTTACCGGAGCGGTAAAGCAGACCAAAGGTAAAATAGAATATGCCGATCAGGGAACCTTTTTCCTGGATGAAATCGGTGATCTGCCCATGTCTCTACAGGCTAAATTATTACGTTTTCTACAGGAGCGCACCATCGAACGTATCGGTGGCAGAACAGAAATTCCTGTCGATATTCGTATTGTTTGTGCCACCCATCAGAATCTGGAGAAACTCATTGCCGAGGGGAAATTCAGGGAAGATTTATACTATCGTTTAAGTGAAATAACAATAAAAATACCACCACTGAGAAGTCGTGATGGGGATGCAATTGTTATAGCAACTGCCTTTGCCAAACGTTTTAGTGAGCAGCAGCATAAAAAAATAAAAGGATTCAGTAAAGATGCGGCCCAGTTAATTGAAAGTTATCATTGGCCGGGTAATATCCGAGAACTGGAGAATAAGGTAAAACGCGCGGTTATTATGGCTGAAGGTGTAGAAATCACCCCTGATGATCTGGAGCTGAATTCTGTTGTAGATGAATCTATCCCTCTTAACCTTAAAGAAGTGCGTGAATCGGCTGAATTAGGTGCAATAAAGCGGGCTTTGATTTATGCTGGAACAAATATATCTCAGGCAGCAAAATTATTAGGTATTACCAGACCAACCCTGTACACTTTGATAAATAAATATGGAATACAGATCAATGAAGAATAATATCATCATGAATGACTTTAAAAGGGCGGTAACTTCAGGAATTTTTGTATTATCCCTATTGTATGTAAACAGTAGTTTTTCTGCTGAATATGTAGATGATGCAAAAAAGTTCATGGAAAAGGGTAATTATTCTTCAGCCATAATTCAATTAAAAAATCAGTTAAAAGAGTATCCTGATGATGCTATGGCACGTTACTATCTGGGGACAAGTTATCTGGAATTATGGAAAATAGAACCTGCCTTTAAAGAGCTTAAAAGAGCATATAAGCTTAATCCTGAAAATGCAGACATTAAACTGTCTTATGCAAAAGTTCTTCTTGTAAAAAAAGAATATGCAAAAATTCTGACCATCCTGTCCAGAAAAATGACGGAACCACTAAAGGAACAGAGAAGAGAAATTTACAGAGCTTACGCTTATTTGGGACAGAATAAAATTGCGGATGCAAAACAAATTCTTTCTGCGTTAAATGTTAATAATAATGGAGAGGTTTTTAATGCTCAGGCAAAGATTGCATTATTAGAAAATGATATAAAAACGGCCGAAAAACGGGTTAAGCAGTCCTTACAGCAGGATCCGGAAAATTTTGATGCATTACAACTTCAGGCAAGAATTTATATTGTAAAAGAACAATTTAAAGAGGCTATTGAAGTATATAACAAATTGATTGAAAAAAGACCGGGTGATTTAAGGTTACTGCTTAAAAGAGCGGCATTAAAATTTAATCAGGATGATCTTAAAGGGGCTGAAGAAGATCTTCATATTGTTCTGTCAAAAATAAAAAACCAGCCTCATGCAAACTACTTACTGGCGCGTATTAAATTAAAAGAAGAAAAATATAAGAAGGTTCAGGAGATCAGCGAGAATATTTTAAATCTTATACCTCGTCATTATGAATCTATGCTGATGTTAGGTATTGCTCATTTTAAACAGGGGAATTATAACCAGGCAGATAAATATTTAACCCAATACATTTCAGCAAACCCTGAAAATATTAAAGCTCAGATCCTTCTGGCAAATATATATCTGATTCAGGAAAACCCTGAACAGGCATTATTGATTTTAGAGGATTTTGATGAAAAAACGATAAATAACAATGTAGATATTTTAAATGCCATGGGCAGTGCTTATCTGATGGCCGGAGATTACAAAAAAAGCATTGAGGTTTTAAATAAGGCAAAACAGCTGGCTCCGGATGATATCAATATACAGAAAAAATTAATCACCAGTCTGTATAAAAAAGGTGATATTGACAGTGTAACCCATGAGTTAGAAAAAATATCGGGCTCTATAAAAGATAAGAGAAAGTTAAATCATTTGCTGGTGTTAACATATATACAGCAAAAGCAACTGGACAAAGCAGATAAGAAATTGACAGAACTGCTTCAAAGCAAC
>JALVDE010000081.1 GCA_027009375.1 Gammaproteobacteria bacterium | reverse complement strand
GTGAACGTTTCGGGGTCAGAAACTCCGGGGCTCATGCGGTTGTTGAAGGCATTGGTGATCACGGCTGTGAATATATGACCGGCGGTGTTATTACCGTGCTGGGTGAAACCGGCCTGAACTTCGGTGCCGGTATGACTGGCGGTTTTGCCTATGTGCTGGATCTGCATAATAATTTTGTGGATCGCTATAACCATGAGTTAATTGACATTAACCGCATCAATAATGAAACCATGGAAGCTCATCGCCATTACCTGAAGGGTAAGATCGAGGAGTTTGTCCAGGCCACCGGCAGTGAATGGGGGCAGCATATTCTGGATAATTTTGCTGATATGAGCGGCAAGTTCTGGCTGGTCAAGCCCAAGGCGGCTTCCATTGACAGCCTGCTGGAAACACTGTCCACAGAAGCGGCCTGAACAGCACCATCGGCATACAGAAACTAAATTTATGATGACGGAACAGCAAGTGAGCCGCATCAAGCGCTACTACTTAAGGTAAAATTATGGGTAATATATTCCAGTTTTTGCAAGTTGACAGAAAAGATCCGAACAAGAAAGATTCACAGCAGCGGATCACTGAATATAAAGAAATTTACGAAATCTTTGATCAGCAACGAACTACCGAGCAGGCGGATCGCTGTCTGGATTGCGGTAACCCATATTGTGAATGGCGCTGTCCGGTACACAACTATATTCCTCACTGGCTGCGTCTGGCCAAAGAAGGCAAAATTATCGAAGCGGCGGAACTGTCCCACCGAACCAATTCTCTGCCGGAAATCTGCGGCCGTGTCTGTCCCCAGGATCGACTGTGTGAAGGTGCCTGCACCCTGAACAGTGATTTTGGTGCGGTGACCATCGGTTCTGTAGAACGTTATATTACTGATACGGCTTTTGAACAGGGCTGGCGTCCGGATCTTTCCGAGGTTAAAGACACCGGTAAAACCGTGGCCGTTATTGGTGCCGGGCCTGCAGGTTTGGGCTGTGCTGATGTATTGATACGCAATGGCGTTAAGCCGGTGGTCTATGACCGTCATCCTGAAATCGGCGGTCTGCTGATGTTCGGTATTCCTGAATTCAAGCTGGAAAAAGGTGTGGTTAAAAAGCGCCGTAAAGTTCTGGAAGAAATGGGCGTCGAGTTTGTGCTTAATACCACTATTGGCGAAGATGTCTCCATGCAGGATTTGCTCGATAAGCATGATGCGGTCTTTATGGGCATGGGCACCTATACCTCCATGACCGCAGGCATACCCGGTGAAGATCTGGACGGTGTGCATGTGGCACTGGACTTCCTGATCTCCAACGTTAAAAACTGCTACAACTACGAAACTGACTTTATCAGTATGGAAGGTAAAAAAGTGGTCGTACTCGGTGGTGGTGATACCGCCATGGACTGCACCCGTACCTCTATCCGTCAGAAAGCCGATCAGGTGTTCTGTGCCTACCGCCGTGATGAAGCCAATATGCCCGGTTCCAAAAAAGAAGTTCAGAATGCCAAAGAAGAAGGCGTTCAGTTCCTGTGGAATCGCCAACCGGTAGAAATTGTCGGTGAAAACGGCAAGGTGACCGGCATTAAACTGATCACCACCCAGCTGGGTGAACCGGATGAGCGTGGCCGTCGCCGTCCTGAACCCATTGAAGGTTCAGAAGAAGTGGTTCCTGCCGATGCTGTGCTGATTGCTTTTGGTTTCAGACCCAATCCACAACCCTGGTTTGCTGATTATGACGTCACCCTGGATGAGCGCGGCCGGGTCGTTGCCCCGACAGAACAGGAATTCACCTACCAGACCAACAACCCCAAAATATTTGCCGGCGGTGATATGGTCAGAGGCTCTGACCTGGTGGTTACCGCTATTTCTGAAGGCCGTCAGGCAGCGGAAGGTATACTGGATTATCTGGATGTATAAAGACAGTCCGTACCAGAACACTTTTTATTTGTCCTTTAATTTTTTAATCTGCCGGAGCAGAATTAATGACTGAATTAAAAAACGATCGTTTCCTGAAAGCCTTATTACGTGAGCCTGTAGATATGACCCCTGTGTGGATGATGCGTCAGGCCGGTCGTTATTTACCAGAATATCGGGCTACCCGTGAAAAAGCCGGCAGTTTTATGGATTTATGTATGAATCCGGAACTGGCCTGTGAAGTGACTATCCAGCCCCTGGAACGTTATCCTCTTGATGCCGCTATCCTGTTTTCCGATATTTTGACTATACCCGATGCCATGGGACTGCAGTTACGGTTTGCTCAGGGCGAAGGTCCAAAATTCGATAAGCCCATTACCTGTAAGGCCGATGTGGATGCTTTAGGCATTCCAGATCCGGAAGGGGAATTAAAATATGTTATGGATGCAGTACGTACCATACGCAGAGAACTCAACGGTCGGGTGCCCTTAATTGGTTTTTCCGGCAGTCCCTGGACACTGGCCACCTATATGGTTGAAGGCGGTTCAACCAAGGAATTCGGCAAGGTTAAAGGCATGATGTTCGATGAGCCGCAAACCATGCATATATTACTGGACACTCTGGCTCAGTCTGTGACCTCCTATCTCAACGCCCAGATAGCCGCCGGCGCTCAGGCAGTTATGATTTTTGATACCTGGGGCGGCGTATTAACACCAAGAGATTACAAAGAATTTTCCCTGGCCTATATGCAGCAGATTGTGGAAGGCCTGACCCGTGAAAATGACGGTCGAAAAGTACCCGTTGTACTTTTTTCCAAAGGCGCCGGCGGTTGGCTGAAAGCAATGGCTCAGACCGGCTGTGATGCACTAGGCGTGGACTGGACACTGGATCTGGCCGACGCCAGAGCCATGGTTGGTGATAAGGTCGCCTTACAGGGTAATATGGACCCCAGTATCCTGTACGCCAAACCGGAACGCATTGAAGAAGAAGTAAAAACCGTCCTGGCCAGCTACGGCAAAGGCAACGGTCATGTCTTTAACCTGGGTCATGGTATTCATCAGCATATTGATCCGGAACGGGTTGGGGTGTTTATAAATGCGGTGCATGAGTATAGTAAGCAGTATCATGAAGAGCAGCGCTGAGCGTTCAGCGCTGAGAAAGAGCAAAAGAAAAGAGCGTAGGTGTTTCAGGCTGTACTATCTGGTTTAATTTACACTGTCAATTAGTAGAAACTAATTGTTCTATTTTTCTTTTTGCTTCTTTTAAGGAAACTTTATGAATTTGTCTATAGCGTTTGATAGCCCATATTCTGTATGGACTATTAGCCAGGCGTTTTATATCTTCATCTGTGGTGTCGTGAACAGACGGTAATATTCCTGATCTTTGCAGTTTTTTTTCTTTGATTATAGAAGTCAGAATTAAAACACCTATGACAGATATAATAATCATAGAAATAACAATTAATCCATTCCAGTTTTGTTCCATACTTATCTCACAGGTTTAAGAAATTGAGGGTGCGATATTAATTCACTTTCAATCCATACGGCATAGATACCATTTTCACGAAGTTGCCACATTATATCTGCAATAGTTGTTCCACAGCCAAGAGTCCTTCCTAATGCAACGGCTAAACTACCAACGGCGGCACCTGTGTAATATGCAGCTAAAATCGGTCCGGCAGTTCGGAGCTTTTCCAGCTTTCCTGTTGCCCCCCATACTTCTGTCAAGGTTATATGACGACCATATAAAGAAACAGCTTCTGCAAGTTCTCTGATATTGGCATAAGCCAGAGTTGTAGAACCAAATAAATCTGTAGAAGAAGGCAGGCCAATTGCATTCATATTTTCTTTAAAATATAGGTCAAAATTACTAAAGTCATAACAAGGCATAGATGTACTCCCTTACATTTCTGTTAATAAATTCCGTTATTTTTAGTTAAACTTAATTTATGCCATAAATGATAAAATTTAATTGATTCAAATGCTTGAGTTGTTTGTTGATATTTGTTCGTAAATTATAAGAATAAAAAGTGAGTAAAAAAATGCTCAATATAGCGTATAAGTGAGTAATATCTTGCTCTTTCTCAGCGCTGAACTCTCAACACTGCACTTTTTACTGAATCACAAAATTCGTAAAATAAAGCCCCTCAATCTGTTTTTTCCCCGTCAGTTCCTTTAACACATCCTCGACGGCCGCCTGTATTTTTTCCTGCAGGGCTTTTTTCTTTTTCGGGGTATTGACTGATTCGCGGCTCTGTTCTGAGAGCAGGGTTATAATAATATCCCGTAACGGAGCATTATGCTTCTGTACTTCTGCAATGGCATCCGGTGTGCCGAGGATTTGAATACGTACCTGTAAAAAACGCATTCTGCGCTCTTTAGTCTGCAAATTAACCACAAAAGGCGGGGACAGTTCATAATACTTGGTATCATCCACCGCTTCGTCACCCTCTTCCTCTGCATACAAAGGATTAACCACCGCTAAACTGAGCAATAAAAACACTAAAACACCAAAAACAGCCTTTGTCTGAGCTTTAAAACTGAACATATACTATCCACCCGCTTTAAAATTAATAACTACCAGTAAGTTTAGCCTAAAACACAAAAAGTAGTAGAAAAAATAAAAGTTTCACAAACTATATTCTTAACACTTAACACTTAACACTTAACACTTAACACTTAACACTTAACACTCTATGCTCTTTCTGAACGCTGAACGCTGAACGCTGAACGCTGAACGCTGAACGCTGAACGCTCAAACCAACCTCTCCATCATCCCCACCGCCTGATTCAAATAAGAACCACCAAACAAATTAGCATGGTTTAAAATA
>JALVDE010000080.1 GCA_027009375.1 Gammaproteobacteria bacterium | reverse complement strand
ATACCAGGGCAAACCTCAGAGTATTAAGCTCAAACCCGGCAATATTTATATGCACCCCAGCGGTTATAAAATTGCCATGGAAAAACACCCTAAAGCACCTTCCTGGCGTATTGTAGGTACTGATGCCGAGGGCACATTCTGTCATAAACCCTGCACCGTATCCGGCGGCGGTAAATCCGAAATCTCCAAGGCTATTGATGATGCCGTTATTTACGGACCGCTGTTTGTCGGCGATCTAAATGAGTCACTGGAAAAGGTCAGGGAAATTTTCGAGTACGATTATACCCATCGTTACAAGCCGGAATTTGCACCGGATTATACCGATAATCCTCATCGCCCTCCGCTGAGCATGAACCGTAGTCTGGGTTCCATGATTAAAATGCTGACTCCGTCAGAAGAAAAATTTACCCCGGAATATAATGCCTGGCTGGAAACCATTCCCAGCTCTATTAAGGCTCTGGCCTTTATGATTAAACGTTTTTATCGTCCTGAATGGGGCAATAACTGGGCAAAACATTTTTCTGTAGACATGATCGACGGTGTTCAGGGGCATGAACTGAAATTTGATGATCGGCAGTTAATTATGTCCTACCTGCGGGTCGGCTTTGACTGTGAAGGTGCCTGGAAAATTTATAAAATGCGCCAGGACTACGTGGTCGCAGAAAAAGTCCAGATGGAAGACGATATCACCGCTTCCGTCGTGGTACCGGCCAGAAAACTGGTTAATATGCCGGCAAAAAACAAGCATGAATGCATCAAGCTGATCAAGAATTGTGAATACCGCCTGTTCCAGAGACCCGATGATGCCATTATTAAGGGCTTTGATAAACAGACCGAACTGGAGATGTCCCAGCCGGATAATTTCCTTGCTAATTACCAGCCCTTAACCACTGAAGACCTGAAAGAAATTACTGAAGACCAGGTCGAGTTTGATAAATATACCCAGCCCATGCGTGACTTCCTGCTTAAGAGCCTGGAAGAAGGTAAAATGGCCGTATCTTCAGCTCATCCACTGATGGTAGACGGTGCTCCAAGTAAGAATCCCCGTTACCTGCAGCTTCGTTCTGACCTGGCCAACCCTATAAAACTGTATCTGGCAGAAATGAGTGCCCGTTTCCACCGTCGTGCACCACTGGATGAACCCATTAATTTCCCAGTTGATTCCGTCTTAACCGGCCGCAGGAACAATCCACCGGATAAAAAAGCCGGTATCCGTTCCCTGGCTGTTTACAACCCCATTCACTATCAGGAACTGCCTGAACTGTTTATGGACTTTATCTGCAGTCTGACCGGCAAGTCTCCTTCTACCACCGGTGCCGGTTCTGAGGGTGCTCTGACCAAGGGACCGTTTAATGCCCTGCTGCCTACGGCCGATCTGAATAACGCTCTGGTTTCCTATATTCTGACGGATTATTCAGGTTTCAGCAGTGCTGCGGGTTTTGTCGGACCAAACAGTAAAGTCAATCATGATATCAGTCTTATTGTTCCAGAAATCTGGGCTCAGTTAAAACCTGAGAAACGCCGCCCTGCTTATTTAATAAACAAAGGTCAGCTGGAAAAACTTGAAGACTTTGAATATGAAGGTCAGACAGTTCTGGCCAGCCGCCTGGGTTATCGGATTACCAATTTATTTGTACATGGCTTCTTCGGCAAGATTTTTGATAACCCGTCTGCGGTGTTTGATGAAAGTATCCTGCGTCCGGAAACCCAGAGTATGGAAGACTTTGTAGACGGTATTAATAATATTGTAGAAGCCCAGCAAAAAGTCGCTCAGACCTATATTGAAGACGGCTCTGTTGAACAGGCCTGTCCGCCCATTAAAGCACTGTTGTATATTATGGCTACCGGTGAATATGAAGGTAAGGATGCCCATCATCCTGATATTCGAGCCATGTTCACCCGTGAAGCGCTATTATCTTCAGACTGGTATCACAAACGTCTGGAAGTTAAACAGCAACGGGATATTGAGTTATGGCAGCGTCATATTGACTATCTGGCCGACTTCCTGGAAAAAGACAGCCATGCCGATGAAGCCCGCCGCCTGAGCATTGACTCTCAGCTGGAACGTGCCAGAGAAAAACTGCAGCATGTCTCCTCTCCTGCCTACCTGAAAGAACTGGTAGGCACCCTGGGAGCTGATCCCATGGAATAAGCTCATTATTTTCCAGACTTCCTTCCAGAGGCCAATACCCATTAAAGGTATTGGCCTTTTTTAATTAAAAAATAAATTCCTGCCCGTGGTTTGAAAAGAACCTTTCTGTTGCCTATTATTAAAACAGGTCTAACGTTCAGGGATCCCAATTATGTTTAAAGCTATTAGAGTTATTGCGTATCTTATTCTCCTTCTGCCTTTAACCGAAGTGATAGCCCATACTGAAAATATCACCGCTCAGTCCCCGCCGGCGGCCTTAATCAAACAACTGAAACAGGGCGGATACATTATCTATATGCGCCATGGCCCTACGGATCATAATAGCAAGGATACTGACAGAGGTGATTTAAAAGACTGTTCCAGACAACGCAACCTGTCATCGGAAGGACGGCAGCAAATGGAGAAGATCGGCCATAGAATCAAAGAGTTGAACATTCCGATTGGGAAAGTTTTCAGCAGTCCTTATTGCCGCACCAGAGATACGGCTCAGCTGGTGTTCGGCTCTTACCAGGTAGATAATAATTTACAGTTTTCTATCAGCAAGGATCAGGAAGAATCCAGACAGCTGGGCGAGTATCTTAAACAAGCCCTTAACCATGCCCGGCCCGGTGATAAAAACAGTGTATTTGTTGGGCACACATCCAATCTAAGGGATGGCCTGGGGATCTGGCCAAAACCTGAAGGCGTTGCAGTCATCTTTAAAAAGGAAGACCACACTCTGGTTTATAAAGGCATGATAAAACCGGACGACTGGTTTAAGGAAGCTCCTGTTAAAACATTAAAAAATGAACCACCGGAAAAATAAGTGTTAAGATTTCTTTCCTTCAGAACCCGTTTTTTAATTGCACCAGCCATCGGGATCATCCTGACAATTATACTATTTGCCAGCAGTGATTCCGTTATCCGTTTTTATTCCAGTTTGTTTAACCAGATCAGCCATAATAACCTGCCGCAAATCAGCGAAATCAGTCATACGGCTATCCTGCTATCCAGCAATCATTCCCAGCTCACCAACCTGTTATTGCAAACTATGCAGTCACCTGATGAAGAAACCGTTTACATTAAGGGACGCAGCATACTGAATACGCTGCATAGTATTGAACAACAGCTAAATAGAACCTTTCAGCATAACGTTATTATTATTAACAACCAGCCGGTCACCAAAAGCTTAAAATCAGCCTTTCAAAACTATCGCAATTCCGTAATAAGTGCCATTGAACTTTCTACCGTTGATGCCAGCCTGGCACAAAGAGAACTGCTTAATGCTAACCAGGTACTCAAACAATTAAGCCGCCTGCTGCTGGAAATTTCTAATTTTCACCAGGAACAGTTAAAACAGGCATCAGACCTGGTTGAAAAAGGCCGCGCACAGGATAACTACATTCCCCTGCTCACCATTGTTCTGATTTTATTAATGCTGCTTGTTTCAATTTACTTTTCAAAAATAACCACCCAGGGTCTGGATAAGGTTTTATCCAGTTTAATTCGGTTGTCTGAGGGTAATTTGAACATTCAACACCCTCACGATTCTGATCCCCTGATAGAAAAACTATTCCTGGCCATAGATGAATTTAAACAATCCTTAATTAAAAATAACAGACAGCAACAGGAACTGAAACAATTATTAAGTCAGTTAAAAGACAGTGAAAGCCGGCTTTTTTCTGTGCTGGAGCTGATCCCTACCGGTATTATTGCCATTGAGCCTGACACCCGGAATATTACTATTTTTAACCAGGCGGCAGAACGCATTTTTAACTATAGTAGTGATGAAATTATCGGCCAGTCCATTAACCAGCTGATACCGGATAAATACCACTCTATTCATAATAAGATGATGGTATCTTTTGTTCATTCCGATATTAATTATTTACCTGCCATGAACAGGAAACCTGTGCAAGCCCACAAAAAAAATGGTGATTTATTATTTATTGATGCCAGCCTGTCCCGGCTCTCGCTGGAAAATGAAACTATCATTATTATTGCCGTTACCGATGTTACTGAGAACAAAAAACAGCAGGAACAAATTGTTCACCAGGCCCATTACGATACATTAACGGAACTGCCTAATCGCTTTCTTATGCTGGACAGACTAAGCCAGCTCATTAATGATGCCCGTAGAAACCAGGAGAAAATCGGAGTTATATTCCTGGATCTGGATGATTTTAAAAAAATAAATGATACGCTTGGTCATGAAGTCGGCGACAAACTACTGATACAGGCCGCTGAGAGGCTGACATCTATTGTACGCCAGGGTGATACTGTGAGTCGCCTGGGTGGAGATGAATTTGTTATTCTTATCGGCGGTTTAAAAGATGAGGAAGCACTGCAGTATCTTCTGGAATCCATTTTAGAACAGTTTAGAACAGCATTTACCATTGATGAACGTAAACTCATGTTAACCACCAGCATTGGTATTTCCGTCTATCCCGGTGATGGAATAACCTCTTCTGAACTGTTACGCCATTCTGATATTGCCATGTATCACTCCAAAAACAGCGGTCGTAACACCTGGTCCTTTTTTAATCATTCCATGAACAGGAGCAGCCTGCGGCGCTTTACCATTGAAGAACAGCTGCATCAGGC
>JALVDE010000079.1 GCA_027009375.1 Gammaproteobacteria bacterium | reverse complement strand
AGCCCTGAAAGCTTTCATCACAGAGAACACTTGAGAATAGCCTATATTCTCATCTGTAAGTATGGAGTGGATGAAGCCCATTCTATACTTAGAACTGGAATAAAATCTTTCCTCAATCATGCCGGTATTGATGGTTCAAAATATCATGAAACACTCACCTACGCATGGATTTTAGCAATCTATCATTTTATGAATATATCTGAGGATTCATATAGTTTTGACGAATTTATAACCAGCAATCCTGTTCTGCTCAATAAGAATATTATGAATAGTCATTACAGCCAGTCAATTTTAATGTCTGAAAAGGCTAAACAAAAATTCATCAAACCAGACAGAGAGCCAATTCCTGTTCATCACAGCAAAGTAGTGCAAACAACTGCCTTAAAAAGCCACTTTTAAAGAAATCTCTGTCAGTTCAGGTGAGCGTGGTGCCAGCCTTTGCTGAATCAGGTTCAGGGTATTGTCTTCCAGGGGGCTGAACAGTTTGCGTTTTAAGGACTGGAAATCGGGGTGGGTCTGGCAGGCTTTTACGGCTTCCGGGTGACAGAATTTAATGATCCAGGAATACTGATAATGGCTGTCATTATCCATAATCTCTGATACATGGACTTCCCTGACACCGGGAATACGGGATAAAACAGCCTGAACCTCATAGACTGTGCTCAGGTGCAGTCCCTGTTCTGCAAAGGGTTTATAAATCAGTAGCTGTTCTATGGGCTGCCAGATATGACATTGTGACAGCACTTCGGCGGCCCGACCAGCCGCACCCCACAGGCGCAGGTATTTCTCCACATCGGAGGTAATCGCCGCTTTGCTCATATTCTGGATCTGGCTGTAGCTAATACCAATGGTGCCCCGGGTACTTTCTCTGAGTTTTCTGGCGGCCAGTTCAGAAATACCGGTAAAACAGTTGATTTTAGCAACACCATTGCTGATTAAACGGTGGTACTGGCTGTCAGAAAGGCCGCTGCCGCCGTGGATCACCAGTGGCATTTTTAGGGCTTCATTAATCTGTTTCAGGCGCTGATAGTCCAGTCTCGGCTTGCCCTTCATTCGGCCGTGTACGGTGCCGATGGATACTGCCAGACAATCTACTCCGGTACGTTCAACATAGGCTTTTGCTTCGGCCAGAGAGGTATAGGCCAGTTCATCAGAGGCTTTGCACTGTTTTTCTTCGGCCTGCGGTACATAGCCCAGTTCACCTTCTACACTGATGCCGCAGGCATGAGCCATTGCCACTGCATTTTTGGTAATTCGGGTATTTTCAGAAAAGTTCAGGTGTGAGGCATCCACCATAATGCTGTTGCAGCCCAGGCGGATACCGTCTGTAGCTGAGTCAATACTTTTACCGTGGTCAAAATGAATAGCTACCGGCACCTGTGCCCTTGCTGCAGCGGCTTCTATAGCCGGCATCAGCAGCTGCACATCAAAATCGTCGAAATGATGTTCACCAACACTTAGAATCACCGGTGCCCGTGCCCGCTCTGCTGCATCCATTACGGCGCAGAGCATTTCCAGGTTAATCAGTTCAAAGGCACCGACCGCATAACCATGGTGGTAGGCATGGTTGAGCATATCCTTCATGTCTACAAGCGGCATTATGTTTTACCTCAATCGTTGCTGTAATGCTTCGGCCAGAAAATGCAGACTGGGTTCCCGCAGTTTGCTGGCCATATAATGATAATAATTCAGGGTGCATTCGACCGGTGTATGCAGACTGTCCCGCCCCTGATCCTGAAAATCCACCCAGGCCAGAATGGGCAGGTCAAATTTATTTTCATCCACCACCACCCAACTGTCTTTTTCTATGATCAGAACCATATACTCAAAATCCGGTATTTCCAGGCGCAGGGGAAAGTTCAGGTGCAGTTTTGCCCGCCGCCAGAGGTTATATAAACCAGCCTCTATCTGGTGTTCTCTGGCAGCAAAAACCGGCATATCCTCAATGCGAGTGGTCATTTCACCCTCCCCCGGACAGCCATATTAACCCGTTAAACTGGCGAATAATAACGGCAGCTGTTCCGGCAGACGGTCTACATGGTCCACAATGGTATAGTGGCTTTCGCCGAAAATACGTTTTACATAACTGTCGGCATTGGGATCCAGGGTCAGGCAGTAAGTCAGTACGCCATTGCTGTACAGTTCCTCTACGGCTTTTTTGGTGTCATGGCGTAAATGCTGTGGATCCTGCTCATCAATATCTGCAGGTTCACCATCAGTGACCAGTAGAACCAGTTTGCGGCGTTCCGGCTGTTTGAGTAAGTGATGTCCGGCATGACGTAAAGCCGCCCCCATACGGGTGGACAGGCCGCCGGTCATACCGGCTAAGCGCGCTTTGGCTTCGTCATCGTAATGCTGGTTAAAATCCTTAAAGCGATAATACTGAACATCATGACGGCCATCAGAGGCAAAACCATGAATGGCAAAAGGATCGCCAATCCCTTCCATTGCCGTGGCAACCAGCGCGGCAGCCTCCCGGGTAAGTTGTAAAACGGTTTTGTCTGATTCGCCGATGGTCTCATTGGTTGACTCCGATAAATCCAGTAGTACCACAATTGACAGGTCACGGGTTTTAAGTACATTACGCATGGTAATACGCGGACTGGGCTGTTCTCCCATACGAATGGCAATCATGGCATCCACCGCAGCATTAATATCCACTTCATCCCCGTCTTCCAGACCGCGCTGGCGCTGTACGCCGGCCGGTGCCAGCAGGTCAATGATCTGCCGGATACGATGGGCAATGGGTTTATGCTCCACCAGGATCTGTTCTATATCCTCCGGATCGCCTTTGGGCATTCTGCGTTCATACAGAGTCACCCAGTCCGGCCGGTGCAGCTGGATCTGATAGTCCCATTCCTGATAGTGGAAGGGATCGGAAATCGGCTCCTTACCCATAATTTCGTTAAAGCTGGTGGCGGTATCCGTCAGATCATCTTCATACACCCGCATAACATCCGAGCAGGTCCAGATCTCCTGAGCATCATCACCGGCCAGTTCACAGTCCACTTCATGGGCCATCATCAGCGGGCTGACCTTGTAGCGAACCTGACGCTGGCTGGCCGGCAGGTATTCCGTACCGTTATTCCAGTCTATATCTTCAAAATGCCAGACAATGCGGTTATCATCCCGGTACGGTATGCGGTAGCGCTCCAGAATACGCAGGCTGGGCACGGCCTTGCGGCCGGCAAAAATATTGTACAGTTCCACACCCATCAGCCAGGAGAAATGATTATCCTCTTCATGTTCATGGACTTCATTATGAAACTTTTCGACAAAGGCATTGAGCTGTTCATCATCCCCTTTTATGTCGCTGTCCAGTAACTGCAGGGCCAGTTTTTCCAGTATGGGTACGGTTTCATGCTCGACCGGCTCATCGTATTCAGCCATCATCAGTGAACGCCAGAGTTTTTTCAGACCGGGAAAGCGTTTAACTGCCTGGTATTCCACCCGGGCATCTTCCAGCAAACCGATAAAAAACATCTGTGCCGGGCTGAGCTGTTCGGCTGATACGGATTTTCTGCCGTACATCATGTGAGCCGCCATGTGGGCAGCCGTGGCACGGTAAATTTCCAGGCCGGGAAAATCGCCCAGATCATCCAGAGCATCCGGCATATGCAGGATACGGTCTTCTACATAGGGGCGAAAGTCCGTATAGTCGGCACCGGTAGGCCTCAGGAAAAAGTCCCGACCCCATAAGGCACGCAGATAAAAGTTGATTTTACGCTGGATTTTAACAAACAGGATCCCCCGCCGTTCTTTTTCCAGCATGGCCCGGCTGTCGGCTGATTCCAGATTAAAATAAGCAGTCAGATTATTAAAATCACGACGATAGGCCTGGGCACCAAAGTTGGCCCAGCGGCGCAGACCGCTCAGGGTCAGCTTGGACAGCAGTTCATCAATATGACTGAGCATGGGACGCAGACCACGGGCGGCCGTGGAAGCCAGCTGATGGATCAGAGTCAGATAACCCCGGACTAACTGAGCATCGCCCAGATGTCTGGCCGCTGTAGGCAGACTGGATAACATCAGGTTAATCACCTGACCGGAGGTCATGGAGGAGACTTTCATGGCTGCCGTGATCACATCAGAAATAATGTCCTCACCGCATTCTTTAGCCACCAGCGGCATTTCCTGCAGATAGGTCACTACCAGCTCATGCCCTCTTCCCAGTTTGCTCAGTGCAAGGGCACCATCCATATAATCAGACAGGCCTGCAGGCGACATAATTCGGGCCGCTTCGTGAAAGGTACTGTCAAGAATATCCCGTACTTCCGGAAGCGTCTGTTCCAGAAATTCTGAATAATCTTCCAGTTGAATGGATGACATAAGTGAATACTCCTATTGCCGGTTCACAATGAGATTAGCGTTATGGGCGGCCTCTGTTTTTCAGAAACCGGCACACTTTATCCCAGGAAGGTCTGTACTGCGGCATTGAGGGTATCACGCATATCCGGATCATCCGTTAACGGAGTCACCATGGTAATGCTGCAGGCCGCTTCCGGATCAATACCCTTGGCAATTAACTGTCCGGCATACACCAGCAGACGGGTAGAAATACCCTCATCCAGACCGTGTCCCTTAAGGTTACGGGCACGGTGGGCAATCTGCACCAGTTTTTCTGCAATATCGCGATCCACACCGGATTCCTTGTGGACAATATCGACTTCGATTTCAGTTTCAGGGTAATCAAAGTTCAGTCCGCCGAAACGCTGCTTGGTGGACTGCTTCAGATCTTTCATTAAGCTCT
>JALVDE010000078.1 GCA_027009375.1 Gammaproteobacteria bacterium | reverse complement strand
AAGCAAAATAAAAAGCTAAAAAAAGAAATTAAACAAACAAAAGGTTCTATATGACCCAGACAGAATTAAAAACCACACCATTGTTTAATGCCCACCAGAAAATGGGCGCCAAACTGGTGGATTTTGGCGGCTGGAATATGCCCATACATTATGGCTCCCAGATTGAGGAGCATCATCAGGTGCGTAAAGATGCGGGTATGTTCGATGTCTGTCATATGACCATTGTGGATTTGCGCGGTAGTGATGTTATAGCCTATCTGTCCCGCCTGCTGGCTAATGACGTGGCAAAGATTGCAGGTAAGCCCGGCAAGGCTCTCTACAGCTGCATGCTCAATAATGAGGGCGGAGTTATTGACGATTTAATTATTTATGCCATGGCGCCGGACTGGGTGCGTGTGATTGTTAACTCAGCCACCCGGGAAAACGATCTGACCTGGATGCGCAGCCAGCTGGGTGATAATGCGGTGGAACTGACCGAACGGAGTGACCTGGCCATGATTGCCGTGCAGGGACCTAATGCCAGAGTACTGGCAGGCAAGGCACTGGGTGATGATATTGCCGGAGCAGAAGAATTAAAACCCTTTAATGCCATACTGATAAACCAGGGCGCTGACAATGAACGGTTTGTGGCTCGTACCGGATACACAGGTGAAGATGGTTATGAAATTGTCTGTACTAACGAACAGGCTGAGTCGGTATGGAATAATTTATATGAGGTAGGTGTCAAGCCTTGCGGATTAGGTGCGCGTGATACATTGCGCCTGGAAGCGGGTATGAATCTATACGGCAGTGATATGGACGAAACCACATCACCTCTGGAAAGCGGCTTAAGCTGGACGGTCGATTTCAGTGATCCGGAACGACATTTTATCGGTTGTGCAGCACTGGAAAAACAGAAAAATGACGGTATAAAATACAAGTTTGTGGGTCTGATTTTAAACGGTAAAGGCGTTTTGCGTGCCCATCAGAAAGTCATTGTTGCAGGCGAGGGTGAAGGTGAACTGACCAGCGGTACTTTTTCCCCTACCATGCAGAAAGCCATTGGTTTTGCCAGAGTACCTGTCGGTGCCGGAGAACATTGTCAGGTAGAAATTCGTAATAAATTACTGGATGCGAAAATAGTTAAACTGCCGTTTGTAAGAAATGGCAAAGTTCTGGCTGGATAATTGTAATTATTTAATGTGTTTGACCGTGCCTGGCTACAGGTGCTTTACAGTAGTAAAACTTTATTTTTAGACAAGAAAAAATAAGTAAGAACATAAGTAAAAAAGGTGAATAAAAATGAGCGATATACCTCAGGAATTAAAATATACCAAGTCACATGAGTGGGTGCGAGTTGAAGAAGACGGTACCTTAACCGTAGGCATTACCGAACATGCTCAGGGGCTGTTAGGTGATATGGTCTTTGTAGAACTGCCGGAAGTGGGTGAGTCTTATGAAGCTGAACAGGATTGTGCCGTTGTAGAATCGGTCAAAGCCGCTTCTGATATTTATTGCCCCGTTGAAGGTGAAGTGGTTGAAGTTAATGAAGAACTGGAAGATGCACCGGAACAGATTAATGTTAATGCCTATCATGAAGGCTGGATCTTCCGTATAAACCCCTCCAATCCGGATGATGTGGACAATCTGATGAATGCCGATGATTATGCGGCATTAGTTGAAGCAGAAGAACACTAAGCACTCTGAAACCGAGCCCCTGAAATCGAGAAAGCAATATGCCCTATATACCCCATACTTCCCAGGAAATAGCCGAGATGTTATCGGTTATCGGTGTGGATTCTATTGAACAGTTATTTGATGAAATCCCGCCTGAATTACGCAGTGACGGTCTGGATAATATTCCGTCCCGTCGTTCAGAAATGCAGGTTCAGCGTCTGCTGACAGAAAAATCCATGCAGGACGGTACGCCGCTGTGTTTTGCCGGAGGTGGAGCCTATGAACATCATATACCGGCGGCTATCTGGGAAATTGCCACCCGGGGTGAATTTTATTCGGCCTATACCCCGTATCAGGCGGAGGCCAGTCAGGGCACTCTGCAGGTTATTTACGAGTTTCAGACCATGATAGCCAGTCTTACCGGTATGGATGTGTCCAATGCCTCATTGTATGACGGGGCGTCAGGTCTTGGTGAAGCGGTATTAATGTCGGTACGGGCCAACCGTAAGGCTAAGTCCAAACGTATCTTAATGCCGGCTACGGTTTCCTCTGTTTACCGACAGGTTGTGGAAACCATTGTTAAGCATCAGGGCATTACCCTGGACATTATTGATTTTGACAGGGCTAACGGTACGATTGATATTGACAAACTTAAACAGCAGAGTGAACCCTTTGCGGCACTGGTGATCCCACAGCCTAATTATTTCGGCTGTATGGAAGACGTGCACAGTCTGACGGACTGGGCTCATGAGCAGGGTGCTATGGTCATTGGGCTGGTTAACCCCGTGGCGCTGGCCTTACTGGAAGCGCCCGGTAACTGGGGCACTCAGGGTGTGGATATTGCCGTGGGTGAAGCACAGCCTCTGGGTATTCCGCTGTCATCCGGCGGCCCTTATATCGGTTTTATGGCCTGTAAACAGAAACTGGTGCGCCAGTTACCGGGACGGATTGTGGGACGTACCGTTGATCTGGATGGTAAGCCCGGTTTCAGTCTGACCCTGCAGGCCCGTGAGCAGCATATCCGCCGTTCCAAGGCCACTTCCAATATCTGCACTAACCAGGGTTTAATGGCTACAGCCACAACCCTGTATCTGGCCTTTATGGGACGAGATGGTCTGCAGAAAGTGGCGGCGTCCTGTGTGCACAATACTCAGGCGCTGATTGAATTATTAAAAACCAGTCCGGGCATAAGCTTTCCTTTTGGAACATCGGTGTTTCATGAATTTGTGATCACCCTGCCGGCTGATGTAGATCAGGTAATTGAAGCCATGGCAGAAGAAGACATTGTGGCGGGAATTGATATCTCTCAATATTATGCACAGGACGGTCTGGAAAACGCCCTGCTGATCTGTGTGACAGAAACCAAAAGTCCGGAGGATATGGCCTTTTTTGCCGACACTCTGAATAAAGTTATCAGTGATCTGACTGGAGGGGCACAATAATGACTCAGTTAAATGAAGCAGTTATTGAAGATAAACTGATCTTTGAAGCCTCAGACTTTACCCGTAAAAGCAGTTCACTGGCACCGGATATTGATGTTGATACAGTAACCAAAAGCTTACCGGAACATTTATTGCGTAAAAGCGATCTGCAATTACCTCAGGTTGGTGAATTACAGGTAGTGCGCCACTATACCCGTCTGTCACAGAAAAATTTTTCCATTGACACACATTTCTATCCGCTGGGTTCCTGTACCATGAAGTACAATCCCAGAGCCTGTAATACTCTGGCACAATTGCCCGGCTTTACAGGACGCCATCCTATGGCACACAGCAGTATGAGCCAGGGTATTATGAGCTGCCTGTATGATCTGCAGAATATGCTGATGGAAGCCACCGGTATGAAACAGGTCTCTCTGACTCCTATGGCCGGTGCCCAGGGTGAATTTGCCGGGGTGGCCATGATCCGGGCTTACCATGATCACAATAAGGACGATGCCCGCACTGAAATTATTGTGCCCGATGCCGCCCACGGTACCAATCCGGCTACAGCCGTAATGTGCGGTTATAAGGTCAGAGAACTGCCCACCAATGATCAGGGTGATGTGGATATTGAAGCCCTGAAAGCCATGATCGGCCCGCAAACCGCCGGTATTATGCTGACTAATCCATCGACTCTTGGGGTATTTGAACGCAAGATCAAACAGATTGCCGATATGATCCACGAAGTCGGCGGTCTGCTTTATTATGACGGTGCCAACCTTAACGCCATTCTGGGCAAGGTTAAACCCGGTGATATGGGCTTTGATGTGATCCATATGAACCTGCACAAGACATTTTCCACGCCTCACGGCGGCGGAGGACCCGGTGCCGGTCCGGTTGGTGTAAGTGAGCGCTTACAACCTTTCCTGCCTGTGCCAATGGTGGCTTTGAAAGATGGTCAGTACTACTGGCTTACCGAAGATGAACTGCCGCTCAGTATTGGACATCTGTCAGCCTGGATGGGTAATGCCGGTATTCTGCTGCGGGCTTATATTTATGCCCTGCTGCTGGGGCGGGAAGGTATGCAGCGGGTAGCAGAATTTGCGACTCTGAATGCCAATTACCTGCTGCAGCGTTTTGCGGATGCCGGTTTTGAAATAGCCTTCCCCGAACGCCGGGCCAGTCACGAATTTATTCTGACACTGAGAAAAGAAGCCAAACAATACGGCACCAATGCCATGGATTTTGCCAAGCGTCTGCTGGACTACGGCTTTCATGCACCGACTACCTATTTCCCGTTACTGGTACCGGAATGTTTCTTAATAGAACCCACAGAAACAGAAGCCAAAACCGATCTGGACGGCTTTGTAAAAGCCATGGAACTGATTCTGGAAGAAGCCAGAGAATCCCCTGAAGTCCTAAAACAGGCACCTTACAGCCTTCCAGTCAGGCGTCTGGATGATGTTAAAGCCGCCAGGGAACTGGACCTGAATTATTATCAGAGCCATGCAGAATAAAGTAATAAAGGATCTGAAATGAAACCCGGTAAAAAAGGTCTGGCCCGAATCATTGATGCCGCCGGCTATTCCTGGCAGGGCTTCACGGCCGCCTGGAAAAATGAAGCCGCCTTCAGGGAAGAGCTCATGCTGTGTATCATTCTGGTACCCGCAGCCTTCTGGCTGGGACAATCCGGAACCGACATTGCCCTGATGATC
>JALVDE010000077.1 GCA_027009375.1 Gammaproteobacteria bacterium | reverse complement strand
TCTGCAGTTAATGACCTTTACCCTGACGGATCAAATATCCGGCAAATTACTGGGTGTTCGTGCTGATATGACCCCGCAGATTGCCCGTATTGATGCCCACCATATTAAAACTGACCAGCCGTCCCGGTTCTGTTATGTCGGCCGGGTTCTAAAAACCCGCCTGGAAGGTTTTTCCCAGACCCGTAGTCCCCTGCAGGTGGGTGTTGAACTGTATGGACATGATGGACCGGAAAGTAATATAGAAGTCCTGCTGTTAATGATAGAAACTCTTAAGGCCGTTGGTCTGGAAGAATTTCACATTGACCTGGGGCATGTGGGTATTTTCCGTTCGATGGCTAAACAGGCTGGACTGAGTGAATACCAGGAAGATAATTTATTTGATGCGCTGCAGCGTAAAGCCGTGACTGAACTGGCCGAACTTCTGTCTGCCATGACTATCAGTGAAGAGCAGAAACGACAGTTTATGGCACTCGTGGATTTGAACGGCGATATATCCGTTATCGAACAGGCCCGCAAGGTGCTGGATAATGCTGAAGTGCAAAAAGAACTGGATAATCTGGAAACTATTGCCAGAGGTATTTTGGCACGAGTCCCGGAACAGAGCCTGTATTTTGATCTGGCGGAGCTGCGTGGTTACAATTACCATACTGGTGTCGTTTTTGCAGCCTATCTGCCGGGCTATGGCCAGGAAATTGCCATGGGCGGGCGTTATGACGGCATTGGTAAAACCTTTGGCCGCTCCCGGCCGGCCACCGGTTTCAGTGCCGATCTGTCTTACCTGGTCGCTATTGCCAATCAGGCATCAGAGACCAGAGATACTATTATTTTTGCCCCCGTTACTCAGGATACTGCACAACAGCAGTCCCTGATGGACAAGGTAAAAGAATTACGTCAGCAGGGACAACGGGTGATCTGTGAATTGCCCGGTTCCGGTTCCAGTGCCGAAGCTCTTGGGTGTACCCATCAGCTGAGCCATGACAAGGGTGAATGGCAGTTAATGGCCGTTTCATAAAATTTAAATCCAACTATACATTATTTTATACTGTTTTTTAATTGAGGATATCTAGCATGGGTAAGAATGTCATCATCATCGGTTCACAATGGGGTGATGAAGGTAAGGGGAAAGTCGTTGATCTGTTAACAGATAAAGCTGCTGCTGTTTCCCGCTTTCAGGGTGGTCATAATGCTGGTCATACACTGGTTATTGACGGCCAGACAACCGTGCTGCATCTGATACCCTCCGGTGTGCTGCGTGATAATGTAAAATGTCTGATTGGCAATGGTGTGGTGCTGGCCATGGATGCGCTGGTTAAGGAAATTAAAGAACTGGATGAGCAGGGTATTAATGCCCGTGAAAGAATGCTTATCAGTGAAGCCTGTCCTCTGATTATGCCTTACCATGTAGCGCTGGATCAGGCCCGGGAAATTGCCCGCGGTAAAAAAGCCATTGGTACCACCGGCCGGGGTATTGGTCCGGCTTATGAAGATAAAGTCTCCCGTCGTGGTCTGCGGGTGGGTGATCTGCTTAATGAAGAGATGTTTGCTACCAAGTTAAAAGACGTTATGGAGTATCATAACTTTGCTCTGGAACACTATTATAAAGCCGATACCGTTGATTATCAGAATACTCTGGATGAAGCTCTGGCTTATGGCCGTGAAATTCGTCCCATGATCTGTGATGTCACTGAAAAACTGCACCAATACCGTGAAAACGGCGACAGTGTGTTATTTGAAGGCGCTCAGGGTGCCTTACTGGATATTGACCATGGTACTTATCCCTATGTAACATCGTCCAATACCACTGCTGGCGGTGCTGCCAGCGGTTCCGGTGTCGGCCCGCAGTTTTTCGATTATATTCTGGGTATTACCAAGGCCTATACCACCCGTGTTGGTGCCGGTCCTTTCCCTACCGAACTTTTTGACGATATCGGTCAGTACCTGGGTGAAAAAGGTCATGAGTTTGGGGCGACTACCGGCCGTTCCCGTCGTTGCGGCTGGCTGGATATTGTATCCCTGAACCGTTCCAACCAGATCAACAGTGTAACCGGTATGTGTATTACCAAGCTGGATGTGCTGGATGGTCTGGAAACCCTGAAAATCTGTACTGCCTATGAAATTGACGGCAAACAAATTAATACCCCGCCTATAGGTGCCGACCTGTACGAAAAATGCGTACCTGTCTATGAAGAAATGCCCGGCTGGTCAGAATCTACAGTAGGTGCGGAATCTTATGAAGCTCTGCCTGAGAATGCCAAAGCCTATCTTAAGCGCATTGAAGAACTAACGAAAACCCCTATCGATATCATTTCAACCGGTCCCGATAGAGATCAAACTATTATATTAAAACATCCATTTGAAGATTAAAATTTAATTACAGATGGGTGCCCAAGGAAAACTATGAGTCAAAAAAGCGGTAAATCCGATCCTTTTGCAAATCGCGAAGCACAAAAATACGATAATCCAATTCCAAGTCGGGAATATATTCTCGACCTGCTGGCTGAACAGCCGCATCCCATCAATCGATTCCAGATTGAAAAGTTACTGAAACTGGACGATCCCGATCAGAAAGAAGGTCTGCGCCGTCGCCTGAGAGCGATGGAGCGTGACGGCCAGCTGTATTTTAATAAACGTAAATGCTATGAAATTATCTCTGATCAGGAATTATTAGAAGGTATTGTATCCGCTCACCCGGACGGCTTCGGCTTTGTTCTGGCAGAAGACGGCGGCGGCGATTTGTTTCTTGGTATGCGTGATATGCGTACCGTATTTCACGGTGACCGGGTGCAGGTGCGCCTGGTGGGTGTGGACAAAAAAGGTCGTCGGGAAGGCGCCCTGGTTAAAATACTGGAACATAATACCAAAACCGTTGTAGGCCAGCTCGAAGAGCGGGACGGCGTACTGATGGTGGTACCGGATCACAAGCGTATTAACCACGATGTGATCATTGCCGATGAACATACTTATGGCGCCGAAGTCGGTCAGATGGTGATGGTGGAAATTCTGCAGTATCCCACACGCTTTCATCGTGCCAAAGGCCGTATTATCCAGAACCTGGGCGATCATCTGGCTCCCGGCCAGGAAATTGATGTCGCTATCCGCAGTTATGCCATTCCTCATGAATGGCCTATTATGCTCGAATCAGAAATTCAGGATCTGTCTCCATCGGTACCGGAAGAAAGCAAACAGGGCAGGGAAGACCTGCGGGAACTGCCGCTACTGACCATTGACGGTGAAGATGCCAAAGACTTTGATGATGCCGTGCATTGTGAACGTCTGGGTGACGGCTGGCGTTTATGGGTAGCCATTGCCGATGTGTCCTCTTATGTTGAACGCGGCACGGCTCTCGATGGTGAAGCCAAGCGCCGGGGCACCTCTGTGTATTTCCCGGGCAGGGTAGTACCCATGCTGCCGGAAGTGCTGTCTAACGGCCTGTGCTCCTTAAACCCTGATGTGGATCGTCTGTGTATGGTCTGCGTTATGGATATTTCTGCCAGTGGTGAAATTACTTCTTATCGCTTTAATGAAGGTCTGATGCGTTCCCATGCTCGTCTGACTTATGATCAGGTGGCCGCCATGGTCATTGACAGTGATGCCCAGTTAAGTGAGCAGTTTTCTGATGTACTGCCTCATCTGCATGAGCTTTACCAGTTATTCCAGGTGCTGCTGAAAAAACGGGCTGAACGCGGTGCCATCGATTTTGAAACCGAAGAAACCCGTATTGTCTTTGGTGAGCACAAGAAAATTGAAAAAATCTGTCCGGTCTATCGTAATGAAGCCCATAAGATGATTGAAGAATGCATGCTGGCAGCTAATGTCAGTGCAGCAGACTTCCTGCTTAAAAACAAGATCCCGGCTCTGTACCGTAATCATAAAGGGCCTACTGAAGAAAAACTCAAGTCCTTGAGAGATTATCTGGCACCGCTGGGTCTGAAACTGGAAGGCGGGGATGAACCGCAGGCAAGGGACTTTTCTAAACTGCTGAATGAAATTAAGGAACGGATTGACTTCCCGGTACTGCAAACGGTTATGCTGCGCAGTCTGTCTCAGGCGGTCTATGAAGAACAGAATGTCGGTCACTTTGGCCTGGCCTTTGATGCCTATGCTCACTTTACCTCGCCCATTCGTCGTTATCCTGATCTACTGGTGCATCGTGCTATCCGGCATATTGTGCAGGGTAAAAAAGTATCTGAATACAGTTATACCACTGAACAGATGGCTGAACTGGGTCAGCACTGTTCTGTCACAGAACGCCGTGCCGATGATGCCACCCGTGATGCCACTGACTGGCTGAAATGTGAATACATGATGGACAAGGTCGGGGAAGAGTTTGAAGGTATTATCAGTGCCGTGACTGGCTTTGGCCTGTTTGTGCTGCTGGATGATATTCATGTAGAAGGACTGATACATATTACCGCCCTGAAAGATGATTATTACCATTTTGACCAGCCCAATCACAAGATGAAGGGTGAACGCACCGGTAAAACCTGGCAGCTGGGTGACAAGATCAGCATCCGAGTGGCCTCGGTCAGTCTGGATGAACGCAAAATTGATTTTGTACTGCAAAACAGCGGTAAGGATATTAGTAGCCGTAAGCCGGGAAAAAATAAGTCCCAGAAAGGTCGTTCCAGACCACCACGCAAAGATAAAGCTCAGGAACGTAAAGTCCAGGAACATAAACCTCAGGAGCAAAAAAAGACTGAGCCGGCAACAACAGAACAACAGCCGAAGAAAAAGAAAAAAGTGAACAGAAGGCGTCGATGGATCAAATAATATTTGGTATCCATGCAGTTAAATCAGCGCTCAACTATCTGTCAGATGGAGCGCTGTCTGATAAAACATCAGCAAACGA
>JALVDE010000076.1 GCA_027009375.1 Gammaproteobacteria bacterium | reverse complement strand
TCTGATGCTGATTTTGCTCTGTCCATTACCGGTATTGCCGGCCCTGATGGCGGTTCTGCAGAAAAGCCCGTAGGCACAGTCTGTTTCGGCTGGGCCTGGTATGCAGGATCTGACCGGCATATTAAGGGCAGCATCACTACCCGACATTTTAAGGGTGACAGGGAAGCTGTCAGAAACCAGTCGGCATACTATGCCCTGGAGCAGTTGTTTAAACTAATACAATCCTGAAATCAGCAATATACTGGTTTCTTCCGGAGCTTTTAAATAATACTTCTTGACCAGCTAGAAATTCCTGCATATAATTACTGTACAGATATCATAAATACTTAAGATAGATAAAGATTTTTATAAAATACTCGTGCCCCAAAGCGGATTCTATGAAATAATGTGTTTCACAAGATTACAAAATAATTACCCTGGTAATCCCATAAATAGTAATCCCATAAAACAGTTAAAAACGGTAAATTAATACAATGGATGAAAACAAGAAAAAAGCACTAGATGCAGCAATTGCCCAGATCGATCGTCAGTTCGGTAAAGGTTCCGTCATGCGTATGGGAGATGCCGGAGTTGTTCATATGGATGCCATTTCCACCGGTTCTCTGGGTCTGGATGTTGCCCTGGGGATTGGTGGATTACCCAAAGGCCGGGTGGTCGAAATATATGGCCCTGAATCATCCGGTAAAACCACCTTAACCCTGCAGGTGATTGCTGAAGCCCAGAAACTGGGCGGCACAGCGGCCTTTGTAGATGCAGAACATGCTCTGGATCCGGTCTATGCTGAAAAGTTAGGGGTGAATGTAGACGACTTACTGGTTTCTCAACCCGATACTGGTGAACAGGCACTGGAAATTACTGATATGCTGGTCCGTTCCGGAGCAGTTGATGTGTTGGTGGTTGACTCCGTTGCGGCCTTAACACCCAAAGCTGAAATTGACGGTGATATGGGGGATTCACATATGGGGCTGCAGGCACGACTGATGTCCCAGGCTCTGCGTAAATTAACCGGTGTCATCAAGCGCTCCAATACTCTGGTCATCTTTATTAACCAGATCCGTATGAAAATCGGGGTTATGTTCGGCAATCCAGAAACCACTACCGGCGGTAATGCACTTAAATTCTATGCTTCTGTCCGTCTGGATATCCGTCGTATTGGTGCCATTAAGAAAGGTGACGAAATTCTGGGTAATGAAACCCGGGTTAAAGTGGTTAAAAACAAGGTTGCCCCACCATTTAAACAGACTGAGTTTGATATCCTTTATGGTGAAGGTATTTCCTATGAAGGTGAACTGATCACCCTGGGTGTTAAAGAAGGTATTATTGATAAATCGGGTGCCTGGTATGCTTATAATGGCGACAAGATAGGGCAGGGTAAAGACAAGGTTAGGGCTTATCTGAAAGAGAATCCTGAAATAGCCTCAGAAATTGATGCCAAACTGCGTTCTATCCTGTTACCTGATATTGGTTCTGGCGAACAAAAGGAAGCTGAGCCGGAAGAAGCCTGATTGAAAATGCTTTAAAGATTAAAGTTTTTAAGTTTATTTCCAAAAAAAGCCTCATTAATGAGGCTTTTTTTATAGTAAGAATAATAATCTTTTAGGTCATTTCCCCCGGATAATCCGCAATTCCCGGATTCTTGCTCACCCCCAGTAATTTAGGATGATTAATTTTATCCAGTTTCAGGACATTATCCTTGCCCTTTTTAGCCAGAATATAATCCCGGACAATATCCCACATTAAGCGGCCTTCCGGAGTACGGTTCACTGAGGCCCAGCCGGCCACCTTATAAATGCCGTCCGCTTCAATGACATGGCCGTTATCCAGGCGGGCATCGGTAATACGCTCATACAGCGGTTTGGACGGGTCAATGGTATAATCCATACCGCCGACCCGCACCATGTCTCCGCCGGACTGTAAATAAGGGTCCGGGGTAAACAGATTATCCGCTACGCCTTCCAGAATATTGAGCAGGTCATGACCGGTCATTTCCGCCACATAGGTTTCCCCATAGGTAATAGCACACTGAGTCATGACATCTTCCATGGTTATCCACTCACCTTTTAAGGTGGTGGTGCCCCAGCGTACCCCGGCGGACATGGCCACATCGGCCTTATACTCATGACGCAGGGCATTACATAACACCTGGTCCCAGGTGCCCATAAAGTTGCCGCGGCGGTACAGGGTGCGGTCAGCAATGGCCAGTTTCTCACTGAGGATTTCCTCATAGGTTTTACCGAGGCGTTTTTTATTGTAGAAAAACTTCTTAGCCCGGCTTTCCACAATATTTTCATCGTATTTTTTCTGACGCATCTGGTTAATATAGGCTTCCATCTCCTTGTCGGCCGGTAACCAGTCAGAAATAATCGGCAGCATCTTGTAGTCCATAGACACCAGTTTGCCGTCCTTAAAGTCAAAGTCCATAACGCCGACGTACTTACCATTGGAACCGGCATTGGTCACCAGACAGGTGCCGCCTTCTACATTTTTCACTTTCAGGGGCCTGGGCATACCGTCATGGGTATGACCGCCAAAGACCGCATTCAGACCCGGAACATTCTGTGCCATCTTAATGTCCACATCCATACCGTTATGTGACAGCAGCACAATGGCATCGGGTTTTTCCTGTTCACGAATGTCCTTGACCAGTTCAATCATATCGTCTTCACGCAGACCAAAGGACCAGTCAGGGAAGAATTCCTGCGGGTTGGCATTACCGGTACGGGGGAAAGCCTGACCGACAATACAGATACGGGCACCATTGACCTTTTTAATCACATAGGGACGAAATGCCAGACCGGCATCTTCATCGTATAAACCCAGGCCGTCATAGCGTTCCACCAGAGCCGGGTATTCATCCCCCATTAAGGCATCTTCCTTGACCCGGACGTTCTGGCCGATAAAGTCGCCTTTAAACAGGGCGACATTGTTCAGGACTTCATTTTCCTTATAGGTGAATTCCCAGTGACCCACCATGACATCCAGACCTAAAATATTAGAGGCTTCCACCATGTCCACACCACGGGTCCACAGGGCGGTACCGGAACCCTGCCACAGGTCACCGCCGTCCAGAGTCAGAGTGTTCTGTTTACCGCCGGCCTGTTTACGCAGGCGGTCCAGCAGGGTTTTAATATGGGCAAAGCCGCCGGTCCTGCCGTAAATAGGGGCCACATTGTCAAAGTTTAAATAGGTATAGGCATAGGCTTCAGGGGTATTGGGTTTCAGGCCCATCCATTTGAGCAGTTTTTTACCCACAATATGGGGAGGGCGGCCATAGGCTTCACCGACACCCAGATTGACATTAGGCTCACGGAAGTACACCGGCTTAAGCTGGCCGTGGACATCGGTGATGTGCAGTATGCGGGCGGTGCCTTTCAGGGGCAGGTTGTAAAAATCCTCGGGTCTGGCCTGTTTTTTTGTGTCAGCAGCCGCACTTAAAGGCAGCATGGCGGGCACAGAAGAGGCTGCAGCACCTGCACCAACCAGTTTTATAAATTTACGGCGATCAATAAATGGCATAAATAAACCTTGTGATTAATATGAATTATATGGGATTGAAACAACACCAGTTCCCCCTCCCGGTCTGATTATCCGGTTTTCCATAATAGGCGGCCGGTAAAAAGACAGGTAAAATTCTGGTGAATGGAATTTTATGTTTTTTCATTTAGTATAATATGTTTTTAAAAATTTTAACCTATTTTTTATGGCTTAGTATAGTAACAACATGGAAATATAAGCGTTAATTTATTTTAAATAAATACTTTTAACTATTAAAAAAGCCATGGGACAGAGTAATTAGTTTATTGTGATTTACTTTAGGCATAAAATTTCGTTTTTTATTGCCAAATTCAATTTTTTTGACTGGTTCGGTAATAAGACCTGTATTGAGCCTGAGAGTATATAGTTATATAAAAGTAACTATGCTAAAATCCCGAACCGGTTTAAATGGCCCATAGCCCAGTTTTAGACTGGCTTTGCTGGCTCGTATAATTGTAGACTTGAGGAGTCTGGTTCTGCAGGATACCCATAAACAGGAAATTCTGGCATTAAGGGTCAGGGCCATGAACATTCTGGCGGCACGGGAGCACAGTGTGGCAGAATTGCGTGATAAGTTACGTACTAAAATGCATAAGCAGGCATCTTATAAGCCGCATAGACAAAAACGCAGTCAAAATGCAGATGATCCGGATATGGAATCTACAGAACCTGATCCGGCTGAAACAGAACAAATTGACGAACGGATAGAGCAATTACTGGCCCAGCTGATTGACGAGAACCTGCTTAATGATGAGCGGTTTACAGAATCATTTATACGTTCCCGAATGGCCAGAGGGCAGGGGCCGGTAAAAATACGACACGAATTACAGAAGCGCAGTGTAGCATCGGAATTGATTGATGACTATCTGGATGAATCCTGGGAACTCTGGCAGGATGCCCTGGAAAATGTGCGCCAGAAAAAATTTGGTGCGGAGTTACCAAAAGACTATAAAGAACAGACAAAACAGTCACGTTTTCTTTATCAACGGGGATTTGGCTCAGAAATGATCCGCCGCCTCTTTAATGAATTTTAAAATTTTTAATAGCATAATCGATCGCAGGAACACGTTTTATATGGCAAACAATTCAATAAAAACAAGTGCGCAGCTTCGTACCGCCTTTCTTGAATTTTTTGAAGCTCATGGTCACAAGCGTGTACCCAGCAGTCCGCTTATACCCGCTAATGACCCCACCTTATTATTCACCAATGCCGGTATGGTGCAGTTCAAGGATGTTTTTCTGGGCAATGACAAACGCAGTTACAAACGTGCCACCAGCAGTCAGCGCTGTGTGCGTGCCGGAGGTAAACATAACGACCTGGAAAATGTCGGCTATACTGCTCGCCATCATACTTTTTTTGAAATGCTGGGTAATTTCAGCTTTGGTGATTATTTTAAACGTGAAGCCATTGAATTTGCCTGGGAGTTTTTAACTCAAACCATTGGCCTTCCTGAAGAACGCTTATGGGTAACGGTCTTTAATGAAGATCAGGAAGCCGAAGATATCTGGCTGAAAGAAATTAAAGTGTCACCGGAGCGCTTTTCCCGCATCGGTGCTAAAGATAATTTCTGGTCCATGGGTGATACCGGCCCCTGCGGCCCCTGCAGCGAGATTTTTTACGACCATGGTGAAGAGGTTCCCGGCGGCCCTCCGGGTACGCCTGATGAAGACGGTGACCGTTATATCGAGATCTGGAACCTGGTCTTTATGCAGTACAACCGGGACAAATCCGGCAAAATGACCGAACTTCCGCATCCGTCTGTGGATACCGGCATGGGGCTGGAACGTCTGGCCGCTATTCTACAGGGTGTACATAATAATTATGAAATTGACCTGTTCCAGCATATTATTAAAACTATCGCCCAACTGGCTGATTGTAAAGATATAAGTAATAAGTCCCTGCGGGTTATTGCGGATCATATCCGGGCCTGCTCTTTCCTGATTGTTGACGGTGTTATCCCTTCTAATGAAGGTCGCGGCTATGTTCTGCGGCGGATTATCCGCCGGGCTATCCGTCATGGTCACAAGCTGGGACTCAGAGAGCCTTTCTTCTACAAACTGGTGGACGTACTAAACCAGGAAATGGGTGATGCCTATCCTGAACTGACTAAAGCCAAAGAGCAGGTAGAAAAAGTCCTTAAGCAGGAAGAAGAACGTTTTGCAGAAACCCTGGATCAGGGTATGCATATCCTGGAGCAGGAAATTAAAAATCTGTCCGGTAAAACCATTCCCGGTGAGGTCGTATTTAAATTGTATGATACTTATGGTTTCCCCGTCGATTTAACCGCTGACGTGGCGCGTGAACACGACCTGGAAATTGACCGTAAGGGTTATGAACAGGCCATGGAAAAACAGCGTGAAATGGCTCGTGCCTCCAGCAGTTTTGATGTTGACTACAATGACAGTCTTGAACTGGAAGGCAAAACCGAATTTCTGGGCTATAAGGACTTAAGCAGTGAACAAAGCAATATCAGCCATATTTTAATTAATGGTGAAGAAGCTGAGTCTTTATCAGACGAAGGTCAGAGTGCCATGCTGATCCTGGACAGAACCCCGTTTTATGGTGAGTCTGGTGGTCAGGTAGGGGATACCGGTCGTATCTTTACCGATAATGCCCAGTTTGATGTCACCGATACCCAGAAAAAAGGCGATGTATTTGTCCATATAGGCAAACTGGTCAAAGGCTCTCTTAAAACGGGTGATACGGTTAATGCACAGGTTGATCCGGAACTGCGTAGCCGTATAGCCTGCAATCACTCTGCTACACATCTGCTGCATGCCGCCCTGCGAAACATTCTGGGTGAGCATGTACAGCAGAAAGGCTCTCTGGTGGACAGTGAGAAGCTGCGTTTTGACTTTTCTCATTTTGAAGCCATTAGCAAAGCACAGTTAAAACAGATAGAAAATCTGGTAAACCAGCAAATTCGCCAGAATCATGAAGTAGAAACCAACATTATGGATATTGATGCTGCCAGGGAAAGCGGCGCCATGGCCCTGTTTGGTGAAAAATACGATGATCAGGTACGGGTTCTGCGTATGAGTGATTTTTCCATTGAATTGTGCGGCGGTACCCATGTAAAGCGTACCGGTGATATCGGTCTGTTCAAAATTACCTCTGAAGGCGGAGTGGCCGCCGGTGTACGCCGGATTGAAGCGGTAACCGCTCAGGGCGCTCTGGACTATGTTGAACAGCTGGAAGAGCAGATGGATAATGCCGCAGCACTGCTTAAGGCTGGCAGAGATACTTTTTACGATAAAGTCACTGCGCTTATGGAGCGTTCCCGCAAGCTGGAAAAAGAGCTGGATCAACTGAAAGCCAAACTGGCCAATGCCCAGGGTAATGAGCTGACAGATAATGCGGTGGAGATTAACGGCATTAAAGTTCTGGCTGCTAAACTTGAAGGCGTTGATGCCAAAGGCCTGCGCGATACCATGGATAAACTGAAAACCAAACTGGGCAGTTGTGCCATTGTGCTGGGCGTGGTCAATGGTGACAAGGTCAGTCTGGCAGCAGGTGTTTCCAAAGACTGTACTGCCCGTATTAAAGCCGGCGATCTGGTCAATAGTGTGGCGTCTCAGGTAGGCGGTAAAGGCGGTGGGCGTCCTGATATGGCAATGGCTGGCGGCAATCAACCAGAAAATCTTGAAAAAGCATTATTAACGGTTCCATCCTGGGTGGAAAATCAGTTAAAATAAGCGCCTTTTCCGCTAAGGCAATGCTTTGATAAGCGTATTACGAAAACGGCGGATAATTACAAAAACAGTGTTTCAACTGATTAATTCAGGTTTAATCCTGTTCACATTAAATGGCTTAAAAAATGGCTCTGATTGTACAAAAATTTGGTGGCACTTCGGTCGGTACAGTAGAACGTATCGAAAACGTTGCTGAACGTATTAAAAAATTCCGTGACCGGGGCGATGATATTGTGGTAGTGGTTTCTGCCATGAGCGGAGAAACCAACCGCCTTATTGAAATGGCGTACCAGATTGATGAAAAGCCCAATGCCAGAGAATACGATGTTCTACTGTCCACCGGTGAGCAGGTAACCATAGCTCTGTTAAGTATGGCTTTAAACAAGCGGGGCGTGCCTGCACGTTCCTATACCGGAACCCAGGTGCATATTTTAACAGACAGCGCTCATAATAAAGCCCGTATTCTGGACATTAATGAGTTAAATATGCGTTCTGATCTGAATCAGGGGCGAGTCGTAGTAGTGGCCGGATTTCAGGGTGTGGATGAGAAGGGCAATATCACTACGCTTGGACGGGGCGGTTCAGATACTACGGCGGTTGCGCTTGCAGCCGCTCTGAAAGCCGATGAATGTCAGATATATACTGATGTGGATGGCGTTTATACCACCGATCCAAGAGTCGTCCCTGAAGCCCGTCGTCTGGAAAAAATTACCTTTGAAGAAATGCTGGAAATGGCCAGTCTGGGTTCAAAAGTACTGCAGATCAGGGCCGTGGAATTTGCCGGTAAATACAATGTACCGCTGCGGGTACTGTCCAGTTTTGATGAACCGAACTTTGACTCGGACGGAGTCAATGGCACTTTAATCACCTACGAGGAAGATAAGATGGAACAGGCATTGATTTCAGGTATTGCCTTTAACCGTGATGAAGCCAAACTGACCATTCTGGGTGTGCCTGATAAACCTGGTGTTGCTCATGGTATCCTTGGACCGGTAGGTGATGCCAATATTGAAATAGATATGATCATTCAGAATATCGGTGCTGACGGAACTACAGATTTTACTTTTACCGTACATCGTAATGATTTTGAAGCTGCAAAAGCAGTTTTAAACAAAGTATCAAATGAACTGGGAGCCAGAGAAGTGGTTGGCGATAACAAGATCGTTAAAATTTCTCTGGTGGGGGTAGGTATGCGTTCCCATGCTGGCATAGCCAGTAAAATGTTTAAGGCGCTGGCAGAAGAGGGGATTAATATTAATATGATTTCCACTTCTGAAATTAAAATATCTGTCGTAGTGGACGAAAAATATCTGGAACTGGGTGTCAGAACCCTGCATTCAGCCTTTGGTCTGGCAGAAAAACAAAGCTAATTTTACTTTTTTAGCCTTATTTGAATAAAAATCATCCGAAAGCTTAATTTTTACTTCATTTACGGGCATTGAGACAGTAAACTAATATAATAATCTGGTTTAGCAAATACTCTTATTTGCTAAGTGTAAAGGAGAACCATAGTGCTAATTTTAACTCGCCGTGTTGGTGAAACTTTGATCATTGGTGATGATGTACATATCACTGTTTTAGGTGTCAAAGGTAATCAGGTCCGCATTGGTATTAATGCGCCTAAAAATGTTTCTGTCCATCGTGAAGAAATTTACGAACGTATTCAGCAGGAAAAATCCCCTTCTGATGATAGTGACAATACGGCAGATTAAGAAAAGATTTTTAAAATTTACGGATTAATATAAATTTAATTCAGGTTTAATTAAACTTTTTTAAAAGTCAGTCAAAAAGTCAAAAAAAGACTTTACCTGAACGCTAACTAAAGGTATCCTAGCGTTCAATTTTGGAGAGGTGGCCGAGTGGCTGAAGGCGCTCCCCTGCTAAGGGAGTATACGGTTTGTAGCCGTATCGGGGGTTCGAATCCCCCCCTCTTCGCCATTATTTAAATACACATATTTTTGAAGTTTATATGACAATTTCTGGTTGACAAACCGCTGTTAAAACTTCATAATTCACGCACTTTTATTTATTGCATTAATTATCAACTTGTAGAAATTATAAGCCATACAGAATACGGCTTAAGCATTAAATAACAACCATTACGCGCTCGTAGCTCAACTGGATAGAGTACTCGGCTACGAACCGAGCGGTTGCAGGTTCGACTCCTGCCGAGCGCGCCATTATTCTATAAAAAAAGGGCTTACATAAACTCTGTAAGCCCTTTTTTTCGTCTGTTGAAAATGTGACAAAACCAGTCTTTTTGATTTTTCAGGAATTTATTCTGGTTTTTACTAAAAATCAGACATATTCTTACCCAATATTAATATATGGATTATTTGTCTGTATATGCATTTTAAAACAGACCCGGTGAAAGTACTTTGGAAATGCGGAGGCCAGCTTCGTATGAGTGAGGTAGTTGAACCCGGAATCACCCTGCCTTAGCTAAGGGATAATGTTAAAAAAAGATTATTATTGAGTTTTGAGTTTATAACCCGGAGCAATAACCAGGTTTTCAACACCATAAAGAGCAGGATGGTTTTTAAGCCAGAGATGATATTCCATGCCTTTTAAGGAGTGATCTGCAGAGCAGTCGATATTCCACCGGCGCAGCAGATAGCCAGCTACGGCGGCTCTGACATTGATATTTAATTGTGCGTTGTTTTTATTACCCTGCATGGCATAATCCATAGCAATGGTTTCAGGATGCTTCAGGGAAGGGTGTGGGACAATTTCCAGTTCTACAATCCGATTCCACTGGTTATCGGCTTCCCGGGTTTCATGTTCTGCGATATCAGACGTTATGACCTGCGGGTGTTCAATTCGGTTTACTACAAAGTCTGTAAAACGGGACTGTTTGCGGTCATAGGCACGGATATGCCAGCGCAGACCGTTATCAACCAGGGCAAAAGGAATGATCTGGCGGCTGGAAACACCACTGCTTAATGAGTGGTATTTTATTTGTACAACCTGATGCTGATGTATTGCCCGTGTGATGACGGAAAGTGTTTTCAGATTGGTGCTATTTAACTGGGTAGGTGTTTCGCAGGGCAGCATGGCTCTGGATTTTACACCCACATAATTATCACCAAAACCGCTGGAAAGGGCTGCGAGGGCACGTTCCGGGGAATAGGGAAATAGAGGAACAAAGTCAGGGCTGTAAAAATAACGGCGTTCCCGGGTTTTATAGATGATATTTTCTTCAGCCAGTTTTCGATAAAGGGCAATATCCCGGGTTGCAGCAGCTTCTTTCATGCCGAAGCGCTGAATGAGGTCACTGCGCTGCATAACACCCAGAAACATCAGTCTGAAATCAATATAGGAGAGTCGCTCTTTCTGTATCTGGCTGAGTTCTGCTAAAGCCTGTTCCCGTTTCTTCTGGTTCAATTTAATACCTGTTTATGTCATAGTGAGCAGCGAATAACACTTTTGTAAATCTTAATTTAAAAAGAACTAACGTACAAGATGATTTTATAATATCATCAATATGATTAGGAGTTGTTTGGTATTTATGAATGAATTGACCGATCAGAATTTGCCTGAAGCCGATCAACAGCTTCCTTTTTCTGCCATACTACTGGATATGGACGGGGTTCTTTTTCATGGTATGAATCCTATTGACGGGGCAATGGGGTTTATGGAGGCTATAGCCAATATCCCTCATGCGTTTATTACCAATAACCCTATTCGTTTACCACAGGCTGTAGCAGATAAGCTGGAGCACATCGGTTTTAAACGTCCTTTGGAAAAATTAATTGTGACGGCCGGGGAAGCCACAGCCGCCTGGCTGGCACAACAAAAGCCCGGTTATCGTTTTTTTGCTGTTGGTGCTGAAGGTCTGCACCAGAGTTTAAGTCAGTATGGTAATGAAGATCCTGAAAATGCGGATTTTGTAGTGGTCGGTGAAGGTGAAGGTATTGATTATGCGGCCATTACTACAGGTATTAACCTGATTATAAAAAAAGGAGCCAGATTAATCAGTACTAACCCGGATACCAGTGTCGATGCTGTTTACCAGGGTAAGCGGGTCATAATGCCCGGAGGCGGTGCTCTGGTGGCTCCCTTTGTGGCAGCCACGGGCCAGCAGCCGGTGACGATTGGTAAACCTGAACCGCTGTTATTTGAAATAGCCATGCAGGTACTTGGGGTTAAAGCATCTGACTGTCTGATGGTTGGTGATCGCCCGGATACGGATATTATTGGCGCTCAAAAACTGGGCATTAAAACGGCCCTGGTGAGAACGGGACGTTTTGCACCGGGAGCAGTATTACCCCTGTCCATGCAAAAACCAGACTGGGATGTTAATAGTCTGTCTGAACTGCAGTGTCTGTTTTCATGGTAATTATTTCAGCATTAGACTGGCCTCTTCTTTGGCACATATAAAATTAAATGTTAGTATTATAAATTGTGATAAGAAACACACTTTTACAGGTAACAGTCATTGTGATTTGTAGTTCCAATTGTTGTTCCGATATATGTTAAATATCAGTTACCGGCATTTGCCCAATATTATCAGCTCTGTGCGTATTTTTATGGCCCTGGTGCTGTTGTATCTGGCCATTAAGCAGCATCCTGATCTGTTTATTACTGCTCTGATCTTTACTGAACTGACGGATATTCTGGATGGTTATCTGGCACGGCGCCTGAATGTGGTGTCCGAACTGGGTGCTCAGCTTGATAGCTGGGGGGATTTTGTGGTGTATATTACCCTGGCGATTTCAGCCTGGCTGCTCTGGCCGGATATTGTACTTCAGCAGCTTATTCCTATCAGTCTGATCATTGCCAGTTTTATAATTCCGGTGGTCATTGGTTTTATTAAATACAGAAAAATGACCAGTTACCACACCATTGCAGTAAAAATTTCTGTCAGTATTACCATTGTGGCCTATATTTTACTCTTTACCGGTATGCTGAGCTGGACCATGACTCTGGCAGCGGTTGCCTGCGTTTATGCGGCTACCGAGCAAATTGCCATTACTCTGCTGAACCGGCGGGATAAAACAGTGGATATAAAAAGCATCTGGCATGTACTGCGGGATAATCATCTTACCAGCAAATAATGCTCTCTAAAATAATCCGAAACCTTATCCGGCTTATTCACACAGCCGTCCCAGTTCAACTTCATTTAACTGAATACACTCCGGAATTTTTGGAATATTATCCATCTTATAATAAACAAACAGATCGGCGCTGTTATTTTCCCGGTTCCAGTAGGCATCTCCACACAGTTTAATGCCTCTGGAAAACAGGTAATCCAGATAGCTTATTGACAGGGTTTTACTGCTGAAACGGCTGCTGAATGAACTGGATAGTAATTGATAGGGCCTAACCCGCTGGCTTTTTTCGCTGATGTGTTGGTTTTTAAGGCTACTTATCATGCGCAGTGCTTTATTAAAATGCTTGGCCATGGGTATAGAAACAATTCCAATGACGGCATCCACACCGTTTTCCCGGGCATACTGGGTCAGACCGGACCACAGCAGTTTAATGGTCTGTTTTTCTGAATACAGCTCATCAATAACCAGACAGCTTATTTCCAGAAAAAATTGCTGGTTATTAATTAAACGGCTGAGATTAAAGCGGGTCTCGCTGTAAAAACCGCCTATTTTAAATGCGGTAAAAGAATCAATAAGACGTACATAGGCAATAACACGATCATTATGAATATCCTTAACAATTAAGTGGCGGGTATGGCTGTCATAACCGTCGTGAATAAAATTTTTATGTTCATCTATTAATTTTTTATAGTTCTTTTTGACTTTGCCCTTTACGGACAGTTCAGTTGTCATTAAATCAGACTGATAACGGTTTTTCTGCCGGATGCGCAGTTTTTTAATCTGATTGAGCTCTTCTTTATCGTCAGTAAATTTAACCTCAAAACCGGGGTACCAGGAAATCAGGTTAATATTCTGCTGGGACGTATTTTCTTCTGTCGGTATAGGCATGTGTTTTCCTTTTTTAGATAATCGCATTTATGTCTAATATTTTTTCAAGCTAATGACTATTATTAGCTAATGATTTTTTCAGGCCAATATTAGGTGACTGAGATGACAGTTTTGCGACAAAATGATTAATTTATTATGAAATTTGAGACTTTTCCGCTAAAGTTTTATGATTTATATTCAGTTAATAAGTTGTTGCTCATGTCCTACTCATTCATACCTTTTCAGCCTGATATGCGGGCCAACAGAATATGGTCAGAAAATACCGGCCGGTTATTTATTATGCTGAGCTTTTTACTGGCTATGACTTCTGTTTATGCCTGGCCGCCTTTACAGCTTTATATTGAACTTACCCCTGAAAACGGTGTGCTTCGTCCTGAACCGGGGCATTATTCCGGTCCGGTAACCATTACCCGGCCTATTACTATAGAAGGGCAGGGCAAGGTTATTGTGGATGCAGAAGGTATTGGTAGTGTTCTGACGATTACAGCCGATAATACAGTTGTTACCGGTCTGGAACTGATTAATTCCGGAAATTCCTTTGATGATATGGATGCCGGTATAACTTTAAAAGCGGATAAGGTGCGTCTTGAAGACAATGTTATTCATGACACCCTGTTCGGAATTAATATTGCCGGTGCCAATGATAATATTGTCCGCCATAACCGCATCAGCTCCAAAGATCGCGAACCAGCCCTGAGAGGGGATGGACTGCGGATGTGGAACAGCCATGATAACCTGATCACGGATAATCGTTTTGTTAAGGTAAGGGATCTGTTTCTGACTAATTCTGAGGCTAATCGTCTGGAAAATAATTATATCAGCCATAGCCGTATAGGCTTTGAGCTGATTTTTTCCCATGAAAACGAGCTGCTTAATAATACCATTGAATACAATTCAACGGGATTTATGGTGGTTTATTCTAATGATTTGTTGATCCGGAAAAATACCATAAGGCATTTAAGGAGTTTTGCCGGTTCAGCCATGGCCTTTAAGGAAAGTAATAATATTCAAATTCTGGACAATAAAATCCTGCACTGTGCTATCGGCATGAGTGCCAATGCTCCCCTTGATCCGGAAAATATTATTACTATGAAAAACAACCAGTTTTTATACAATGATATTGCCCTGTATTTTTACGGTGAACGGGGCGGCCATGTTTTAGAAAAGAACCAGTTTATTGCTAATATTCTGGATGTTCAGGCCAGTATTCCGCAAGCCTCGTTTTATAACCAGTGGCACGGCAACTACTGGGATCGTTATGAAGGTTTTGACCGGAACCATGACGGTATTGGCGATACGCCTTATCAAAGCTTTCTCTGGGCTGACCGGTTATGGGTGGATGTGCCCATGACCCAGTTTTTTCGTGGTACCCCCATGCTGGAAACCATTGATTTTATGGAACGTTTTACCAGCTTCAGTGATCCCGCTGTTATGCTGCGGGATCCTGAACCCATGATCAACAGACCCTGAACATTCCGTATAATTTGCAGTTCAACTGGATAAATACGGCCCTTAATCCTACCAAAGAGCATAGTAAAAATCAGGTTGTGGTTATCAGTTAGTGATGGCTTAAAAATAAATGGCGATAAATTTGGCTATAGACTGCCCCTGGCTGAATAACTCCAGGCTTTCGCCTTTAATTTTATACTGCTCTGCCTTGCGGATAATATCCATATAGCTTTGTTCAATTTTAAGATTGGGACAGGCTTTGCGGGTGCTTTGAAAGGGGCCCAGGCTTATATTCATATCGTCAGCTATAACAGGCCCGGAAAAATAATTACAGCCGCCAAAACCTGTTAATGATTTGCTGTCGGCTTTTATTATAAAATGCAGTTCTCTTTCCCGGGAACCGCCCAGCTGCTGGCCTTCCAGCCAGAGCGGATTATCACTCAGATGCTGACCTTCCAGTTCCACCAGTTTCCAGTAAGTATTTTTAAGTGGTGAAGGCGGTACTTTACCGGCACAGGTTTCCTGTTCATGGATATTAACAAACCTGTCCACAATCAGGTTTTCCTGCATACCTTCACCTTCCATTTTATGACGCGGTTCAAAATGACCTTCTACTTCCACCAGCAAGGACTTACCCGGCAGGTAACGATGTTTAAGATAAGCACGCTCCAGAGCAGCATTATCAGCTTCAGTGGCCACCGGGAAACGCTGTTCCCGGTGGCAGTCCATGAACAGGCCGGCATCTGCCATATAGGAATACATTCCACGCATAAGCTCTGCCTGTACGGGGAAAGAGAGGGTCATAAGCAGAGATAATAAAAAAAAATGTAAAGTTTTCATTCAACTTGTTCCCCGGTAAATGGCTTAATCTTAAATCTTAACACAGTTTTTCCTGTCTCAGATTATTGGTAATTATAAATAATGTGCTAGAATTATTGTAACAGCTACAAGGACATGAAAATGGAAACCAATATCCGACTGGTAAAGGAATTTTCCCAGGGTATTAATGCGCTTAAATTATCTGATTACTCCAAAGCGGTTTTTTATTTTCGAGTAGCCATGAACAAACATAAAAAAGATACGGCCGCAAAAGCCCGCTGTATGGCTTACCTGGGGTTATGTGAAGTCATGGGAGGGATGAAGGAGCGGATCTCTGTTATTGA
>JALVDE010000075.1 GCA_027009375.1 Gammaproteobacteria bacterium | reverse complement strand
CTATTACCAATACTACTGTCGCGGCCTATTATACTATTGGCCCGTTCGGGCTATTATTTTATAACTTTATATCTTAAAGAACTGTATGTCCACTTTTTAAGTCAGGGAATGTTTTAATGCCTGATGGCTCTCTTTTCCCTCAAATTAATCCCCTGTTTTTGGTATCCGTCAGAAAATTTTACATTTTGTTGAGTAACACGATAAGTTTCAGATCAATGGTGATAAGGAGATTATGGAACCGATGGATGCCCTGCTGCAGTCTTTTGTGGAGCAGTTCAGAATGAAACTGCCGGGCAGTGAGCATATTCCCTGTTATGAGATTGTGGGCCAGTCATCTAATCAGTGGGAAGGGGGCTGCAATATATCCCTTACCTGCTGCTCATATACCGGCTGTAGCAGTACATAATCCTCATTATAGTAATCAGCATAATGCTCACCCAGCTTACTGACATATTCCTTTTCTGATTTTTTAACCACGATAATAATTTTTGGGTGGTAGTCCGGATAGGTCTGCAGGGTAATCAGTAAGGTATCCAGATTGCAGATATGATTACTGGCATAGTTGGTACCATAGGCATAAAAGAACTCAGCCACAATGACATCGGGCTGCTGTTTTTTCAAGGCCGCCATGGCCTTGCGCATGGAAGGCAGTACCATTTCTTCATAACCCAGTTCTTCATACAGAGAGGTGAGTTTGGGATGGGTCGGGGATTCTACAATGGAAAAAACAATGGGTTTTGACAAGGGCAATTCTCTTTACTGGGTAATGTTTTCCGGGTAATACTCTTAGGCGGTTAAGGCTGGTATTCTCAAAACAGTCTGCATCAAACCATTTTGAGAATACCAGTCCCTGGCGAGTTTTACTTTCTCATTTCGACGTTTTGCCTTAGTGGACTTGTCATGAACATGAGATTTTTTCATTAAAGGGTGATTAAACAAAGGGTTTCTGGGCGGAGATAGTTTTATCGCCCGTTTCTTTTTTCTGGCCATTTAAGCCTCCTTTTTTGCTTTTCTGTAATATTAAAGGTTTAGACTGCTGATTTTTCAGCGGGTTCCGGTTTGAACGCAGAACCAGCTGCATTTTACCACATCAGATCATCCGGAATTTCATAATCCGCGTAAAAATCATCTTCCTGTTCATCTTCTTTAGAGGGATCATTTCTTAAAATAATGTATTTTTCATCTCTTAACTTTATCTTATCCGCAATCGGTGCAGGCACGACATCATACTGAGTATCAAATTTAACTATCGCCAGCTTACCTCGGGTCAATCCGTCATGTACCTCTTCAGGTACAAAGATCCGCTTTACGGTCCTGTTGTCTTCAAAGTTATAGGCCAGGTCATCACCATTGCCTTTAGGCAGACGGTTGCTTTCAATAAGCTGTTTAATCTGGGCAATAATGGCTTTTTGCTGAGCAGCTTCATTTCGTTTGCGATTCAGCTCTCTGTCCCGTTCCGCTTTTTCACGGATGGCTTTTTCAGCCAGCAGTTTGGCTTCATCGACAACGCCCTGCTTACTGTTTCGCTGCTGTTTCAGCTTTTTATGTTTTTGACTTTTGGCCCGATTGGCCTTGTTTTTATCCACCAGTCCGGCTTTTAATAATTGTTCCTGCAGGGCATTTCCCACGTTTTTCTCCAGTTTGTTCCCGCGTTTTAAAACTCTTTGTATATTCTCGCTAAAGGATGACCTTTAGCCTGCATATCCAGGTCCAGAAAATACCCGTAGGGAGTCTGTATGACCTGGTAGCCCACATTCAGCAGACGCTGTTCCACCCGGTTTAACAATTCCCGGGCCTGCTGGGGATCGGCTTTTAATTCACCCAGATGGGTAAATGAATGCAGTATTATACTCTGATTATCCCACTTTTTGGCCAGCCATTTCAGATTTTTAAGCAGCTTTTTTTCCGCTGAACTGCCCTCCAGGACATCATCAGGTTCTATATGTACAAAAGCCACAATCTGCTCTGCATAATGCCCCGGCACGGCTTCAGGAGCCGTTTCCAGAGTTTTCATAGCAGGTTGCCAGTTAAATCGTTCACAATACCAGAGCAAAATACGCATAAATTATTTCTTTTTATTATTAGGACAATCAGGACTATAATGACAATAGTCTGGCCAAAATACAATAATGAAAATAATGAAAATACAAACCGATGATGTACTCAGGACCATTCCTGAACCGGAAGTTTTTGAATCGCTTCTGAAACTGGATAATGCCGATATTCTGGAACTGGGCTGTGGTGATGCCGCACTGACCCGGATAATTGCTACAAACGGCACTGAACGCCGTATTATGGCGCTGGAAGTGGATACTATTCAGCATGATAAGAACTGTAATATTGATGACCTGCCCCAGGTAGATTTTAAACTGGCCGGTGGTGAGGATATACCGGCCGCCGACAATCATTTTGATGTGGTGTTTATGTTTAAATCCCTGCACCATATTCCGGTGGCAAAAATGCCGCAGGCCCTGTCTGAAATTAAACGGGTATTAAAACCCGGAGGACTGGCTTATATCTCAGAACCGGTGTTTGCCGGAGATTTTAATGAAGTCCTGTGCCTGTTTCATGATGAACAGACCGTTCGCCAGGCGGCCTTTGATGCCCTTAAAGCCAGTGTAGAGAATCATATGTTTGAACTGGTAGAAGAACGTTTTTTTAACACCCCGGTTCATTTTGACAATTTTAGCCAGTTTGAACAGAAAGTCATTGGCGCAACGCATAGCGAACACCGCTTATCCGATGAGCTGTTAAACTCGGTACAGAATAAATTTGAACAGATGACACAGGTTAATTCAGGCGATTTTTTAATCCCCATCCGGGTTGATTTACTGAAAAAACCAATCCCGGATCAAACTTAAACAGGCCATAATGAATAAGCGGTATGAAATTAAAAAATAAAGTTTCTATTTATTTTTCCAGTTTGATTTTTCTGCTGCTCAGTTTAGTCATGGGGGCTATACTGCTGGGGTACTGGTGGCTGGTACTGGAACCCCGTTTAATAGAAGAAGCCAAACTTCACGCCCAGGTAGTGGCCAATGCCCAGGCCAGTAACCTGGAAAAAATTCTTGCAGCCAAAAACACTTCAGAAATTCCCAGCCTGCTCAATAATGAACTGGATAATATTCTTCGTATTACTGAACCTGCCACCAATGTCAGACTGTTCAAAAGTATTCATCTGCAACTGGACAAAATCTTTAATACTTCACTTCAATTGCCCCGTAATCTGACACGTGGCGAATCCACCTGTAATAATTGTATAGAAATTGAACAGGCCCTTTATTTTAAACCTGATGACAGGATGATCGGCACGGTAAGTTTTAACCTTAATGGCAAAATTTTTCTCAAATTAAAAAGCGACCTTGAAAAAAAGCTTTTTACTGAAGCCATGTTCATGTTTCTGGTTCTGTTTGTTGTCTGGGTAGGTGCAACCCAGTTGATTATTCGTCTGAATATACAAAGGGAAAACTGGGAACAGGCTGAAAAAGCCTTAAAAAAACATGAACAAACCTATAATCGCCTGCTCAATAATCTGAACAATTATTTTACCTATAAAAAGAATCCACAGGGTGAAATGATTCATATGAGTAATTCCGTTGAAAATGTTCTGGGTTACCAGCTAGAAGACATTAAACTCAATTTTGACAAATATTGCCTGGACTCGGAAAAGTACCTGGCCAAAGTCAGCCAGACTGTTTTTGGTGATGAACAGCTTTCCTATGAAATGGAGATCCGCGCCAGTGATGACTCCATACATACCATTAATCTTTCCGAAATCGCCATCCGTGACGAAGATAATAAAATCATAGAATACGAAGGCATTGCCCACGACGTTACCGAACAGAAATTATACGAACGTCAGCTGTCCATATCCAAGGAAGAAGCTGAACTGGCCAATAAAATTAAAAGCCAGTTCCTGGCTAATATGAGTCATGAGATCCGCACCCCGCTTAATGCCATTATTGGCCTGGGTCAGTTATTACTGAATAGCAAACTCAATGAAAAGCAGCTTTCCCAGCTCAAAAAGATTAATTTCTCCTCACATTTATTATTAAACCTGGTCAACGAGATCCTGGATTTTTCCAAGGTTGAATCGGATCAGATTGAACTGGAGCAGGTTAACTTTTCTATTTATGAACTCATTGAAAACCTGCAGCAGATGTCCATAGAAAAAGCACGGCAGAAAAACCTGCGCCTGATTTATAAAATTGATCGGGCGGTTCCGGACAACCTGATCGGTGATCCGCTCAGACTGAGCCAGGTATTCCTTAACCTGATTAATAATGCCATTAAATTCACCAACCGAGGTAAAGTTATTATTAATATCCAGATGAACTCAATGGATAATGAAATCTGTACCCTGCTTTGCAGTGTTCAGGATACTGGCATTGGTATTTCACCCAAGCAGTTTGATAAGTTATTTAAACCCTTTTCACAGGTTGACAGTTCCATGACAAGGCAGTTTGGCGGTACCGGCCTGGGACTGGCCATCTGCAAAAAACTGGTGCTGTTGATGCATGGTGATATATGGGTGGAAAGCCAGCTGCAGTTGGGCAGTACCTTTTATTTTACCGTTCAGCTGGCCCTGAGCCATAACCAGGCCAACCCTATTTTTGAGGAATCCAGTGCCGGAATGGAGCAGATTTCAGACAGCACAGATTCTGATCAGATTGAAAATAATATCCGGCCTGCACAACGGCCCAAAATACTGCTGGCAGAAGATAATGAAATTAACCAGGAAGTCGCCTTAAATATTCTGGCTGAAATGGATGTGGACGTGGTAGTGGTCAATGACGGCCTGGAAGCACTGGAAAAAGTTAAACAGGAATCTTTCTCCCTGATCCTTATGGACCTGCAAATGCCAGTGATGGATGGT
>JALVDE010000074.1 GCA_027009375.1 Gammaproteobacteria bacterium | reverse complement strand
CCCATGCCATACAGGATGCACCTGACTACGGTTTTGATGCCCATAGTAATGGTCTGAACTGGGGCAAACTGGTCATGCAGCGGGAAAATTATATCGGCGGCATTATTGACTGGTATGGCAACTACCTGGCCGATTCCAATATTGACTATATTGAAGGCCAGGCCCGTTTTGTGGATGCTCATACCCTGGAAGTGAATGGTGAGCATTATACGGCAGATCACATTGTGGTGGCACCCGGTGGTTATCCCATTGTCCCCGATATTCCCGGTGCGGAACTGGGCATGACTTCCAATGGTTTTTTTGAACTGGACGAACAGCCAGAACATATTGCGATTGTCGGCTCCGGCTATATTGCCGTAGAACTGGCCGGACTGATGAGTGCCCTGGGCAGCCAGGTCACCCTGTTAATCCGCGGCGGTCATGTACTGGGTAATTTTGATGATATGCTGCAGGGGACACTGGCCAAGGTACTGCAGGATGATCCCAACCTGGTGTTACTGACCACCACCGAAGTGGAAAATGTCATTGAAAATGAAGACGGCAAACTGACCCTGCACTGCACCAATAACCAGCAGGTTAATAATGTAGATGCCCTGGTCTGGGCCATTGGCCGTGCTCCCAATACCGCTGATTTAAATCTTGAAGCGGCTGGTGTACACACCGATAAGCACGGTTTTATCCCCAGCAATGAATTTGAAGAAACCAATGTTAAGGGCATTTATGCTCTGGGTGATGTTAACGGTAAAGCAGCGCTGACTCCAGTAGCTATTGCCGCCGCCCGGCGTTTATCAGACCGGCTGTTTAATAATATGCCCGATCGCAAACTGGATTACTCTAATATTGCTTCCGTGGTCTTCAGTCATCCGCCTATTGCCACTATAGGCCTGAGTGAGAGTCAGGCCAGAGAATCTCATGGTGATTCCGTTAAGGTGTACAGCACCAGTTTTACCTCCATGTCCCATGCTTTTACCAAACATAAAGTGCCTACTGCCATGAAACTGGTCTGCGTTGGCGCAAAACAGAAAATTGTCGGCATTCATGTAATAGGTCCTGGTGCTGATGAGATGATGCAGGGCTTTGCTGTGGCAGTCAAAATGGGGGCTACCAAGGAAGACTTTGATAATACGGTCGCAATTCACCCCTGTAGTGCTGAAGAACTGGTGACGATGCGTTAGAAGCTGTCCCGACTTTTATGGAAAATATTATGAATATCAGAGCTTTTAAGCAGTATCAGCCTGAAATTGACGCTTCAGCCTATATTGATGAATCTGCAGTTATTATAGGGCAGGTCAGTATTGGTGCAGACAGCTCAGTCTGGCCTAATACCACTATTCGTGGTGATGTTAACTGGATTAAAATTGGCAATAATACCAGCATACAGGATGGCAGTGTACTGCATGTGACCCATGAAAACCCGGCACAGCCAGGCAGCGGTTTTTCTTTAACTGTCGGCAGTCAGGTAACAGTGGGGCATAATGTGGTACTGCACGGCTGTACCATTGAAGACAATTGTCTGATTGGTATGGGCGCCATTATCCTTGATGGTGCAGTGATTGAAAAAAATGTCTTTGTAGCGGCCGGCGCCCTGGTTTCACCGGGCAAGCGCCTGCAAAGCGGTTACCTGTATGTGGGTTCTCCGGCTAAACAGTTAAGAGAGCTGACAGAAAAAGAAATTGAAGGTTTGCAGTATTCAGCGGATCATTATGTGCGTTTAAAAAACGAGTATCTTTGACGTGCCTGACTAAAACACATCAGGCGCCCTGTTTAGAAGAAATTAACCGGCGTTATACACCTGATTTCTGCCCTGCTGTTTTGCCTGATAAAGCGCTTTATCTGCTCGTTCAAATAGTTCCTGTACCGTTTGCTCCTGTTCAGCTAATGAACCCAGACCAATACTCACTGTTAATTTTTCATTGTGGGGAAATCGATGTTGGCCAATGGTAGTACAGATTTTTTCTGCCAGCTTAAGCGCACCTGAATTATCTGTCTTAAAAAGCAGTATGGCAAATTCTTCCCCGCCAATACGGCCAAACAGATCACTGCCCCTCAGCAGTTTAGTAATGACTATGGTAAAATCGCTTAATACCTCATCACCAACTTTATGACCATAATTATCATTAATATTCTTAAAATAATCCAGATCGATCACCATTATACTAAGTGGAAGCTGTTCTCTTCTGGCCGCCAGAAAATAATTCTGACTCATTTCTTCAAAACACCGCCGGTTCATAATACCGGTTAAACTGTCCGTTGAGGCAAGCCGTTTCAGTGAGCGGTTTTTCTGAAAAAGTGAGCTCTCATAATTATCAATCTTTTTTGTGTAACTATAAAACAGCAGGCTGGCAAACAATAACCCGAGTGTCGCACTGTTTATAGCGTAATCAGAAAGCTGAAGCTCATAAAACATATTAACCGTTACAATAATAACCATAGAAGCGGCCGTAATAAAAATACCGCCTCGAATATCCGTTATAATATAAGCCGCAAACACCAGCAGATAAAACCAGATAATTCGAAACTCATCCTGAGGTACATTAATCAGTGCCGATGTACATGCAATTAGCGCTATAAAAAGCAGTCCATAAGCTGAAAGCTGATAATTTACTTTTGATGACCGCAATAAAATTAAAAGCACAATAGAGGAAAATGAAAAAGCATAGTCCACTTTTGAGTGGATGGGGCCAATATAGTTAATACCCAGATCGCTCAGAACCGCAAATAAAAAAGTGAATACTGCAGTAACAATCAAAATCATATTCAGCATTTTGAACTTATAGGCCAGCAGATCCTCATTCTCTTCAAAAGAGTGATGTACACGTAATAATTCTTTTATCTTTTTCAAAACACTGTCCGTTCCTAACCTCTAGCAGATATTTTTTGTCTATCTGTTAAATTTTATGCTCTGCAATTTCTTCCAGTATTTCATTTAAATGGGCTATATTAATAGGCTTAACCAGAAAACGATCCATGCCTGCAGCAAAGCATATCTCTGCCTCACCATCCATAGCATTGGCCGTTAAAGCCACAATAGGAATGTGACTTTGTCCCTGCTCAAGTTCACGTATAGTTTCTGTGGCCTGGTAACCGTCCATAACCGGCATCTGGCAGTCCATAAAAATAGCATCATAAGTATTTTCCTGCCAGGCCTGTATAGCTAGCTGGCCGTTCTCTGCTATATCCACTTCACAGCCGGCTTTTTGCAATAAGGTTCTGGCCACCATCTGGTTAACCTTGTTGTCTTCAGCCATTAATATTTTTAATTTTATCCTGCTCTGCTGCAGTTTATTTTCTTCCTGTAATACCTCACCACCTTCAACAAAACGATTACTGCTTAATACCTGAGCAATAAAAGCTTTAAATCCGCCCGGGGTAAATGGTTTTTTTATAAAGCCATTTAAACCCAGCTTCTTGTATCGATTTGCAAGTCCTGTCTCTGCATTATTGTTGATTACAACTGTTTTAATATTAACTGGACTCATTACCGCAGATAATACAGCCTGAATTGACTGATCTGTTTCAGTTTCAAGAAATATCAACAAAGACTCCGCCTGCAGTTTAATTTTGCCTTCTGCCAACTGCTCCTTAAACTGTCTGCACTGGTATAACTTTCTGTCTCCACCTGACTGTCAGTAAAGAGTGCCAGCATTATCTTTCTGCTCAGTGGTTTTCCACCCAGTAGAAATACCGCCTGATCTTTAATAACAGTATTAAACCGCTCCTGTACCGGTTTGTGCTGTTCTGTTTTCGCCACCGGAAGACGGAACCGGGACCAGAATACCGAACCTTTATCCAGTTCACTTTGCAGACCGATTTCTCCACCCATTAATTCAGTCAGTTCTTTACTAATGGACAGGCCCAGACCAGTACCGCCGAACTTTCGGGTAGTTGAGACATCGGCCTGATTAAACTTTCCGAATACATGCTCAATTTTATCTTCTGCAATGCCGATTCCAGTATCTTCAACGGAAATAGTAAAGTCAACTTCCTTATCCGTCAGTTCATGGCAGCGGATATCCACCAGTACATAACCTTCTTCAGTAAACTTAACCGCATTGGTAATAAAATTGATCAGGATCTGACGTATGCGAATGGCATCGCCGACAATATATTCCGGCATTTTCTCATCCAGCCGGTATTCCAGCTCTATGCCTTTTTCCTTTGCCTTGATATCAACAATATGCAGTGCATCTATGATCAGATTATGAAAATTAAACTCAACCGGATCAATATTCAGTTTGCCTGACTCTATTTTGGAAATATCGAGAATGTCATTAATAATATGCAGCAGGGAGTTGGCAGAGTTCTGTATTTTATAGACAAAGTCTTTCTGTTCATTGTCCAGCGGAGTATCCATCAGCAGGCCGCTTAAACCGATAACGCCGTTCATTGGTGTTCTCAGCTCATGACTCATATTGGCTACAAAACTGCTTTTTTGCTCATTATGCGCTTCAGCCAGTTCTTTAAGTTGCTTAAGCTTCTGCTCATACTGTTTCCGTTCAGTAATATCCACGCCATAAACCTGAACAAGGGTCAGTCCATGCTGTTCAACAGGGTGAAAGTTCCAGTAATACCATCGATTATCCGCACCGCTTTCCACACCATCTATGGTTTTATTGTTTGCTATGCATTGCTGCAGAATGGTATCAATATTATCCGGCAGAATAGCAGGACGCCCCATATCATTAAAACCGTATTCAACCAGTAATTCTGTCATACTGGGGTTGGCATAATGCATTACGGCTTCATCATCAAGCTGTAGAATAGGTGCCGGACTTAATTCGGCAAACAGGGACAGTCGTTTAATTTCATTTTCACTGAATCCGGAATCAGCACAGTCACGAAACAGTACCAGGGTTTCATTATTATCAAGCTGAATAAACCGGGCATCTATCTGCAGATAAATTCCTTCT
>JALVDE010000073.1 GCA_027009375.1 Gammaproteobacteria bacterium | reverse complement strand
ACGGTGGCCGGAAACATTAAGCACATCATCAACACGACCTGTTATCCAGTAATAACCATCGGCATCACGACGACAGCCGTCACTGGTAAAGTAATGACCGGGGTAGGTCTTAAAATAGGTATCAATGAAGCGTTCATGATCGCCGTACACGGTGCGCATCTGTCCCGGCCAGCTGGCACTGATTACCAGGGCTCCGGATGCTTCACCTTCCATAATATTGCCGTCTGGATCCATTAGGTTGGGTTTAACACCAAAGAACGGTTTGGAAGCAGAGCCGGGTTTAAGTGCTGTTGCACCGGGCAGTGGGGTGATCATAAAGCCGCCGGTTTCAGTTTGCCACCAGGTGTCTACAATAGGACAGCGGGCATCGCCGACAACGTTGTAATACCATTCCCAGGCTTCGGGGTTGATCGGTTCACCGACAGAACCCAGTAAACGCAGGCTGGCACGGGAGGTTTTCTTGACCGGCTCATCACCTTCACTCATTAAAGCACGAATAGCGGTTGGAGCAGTATAGAAGATATTGACCTTGTGCTTGTCCACGACCTGCCAGAAACGGGAGGCATCAGGATAACTGGGAATACCTTCAAACATCAGGGTGGTGGCACCATTGGCCAGCGGTCCATAAAGAATATAACTATGACCGGTGATCCAGCCGACATCCGCAGTACACCAGTAAATATCACCTTCCTTGTAATCAAAGGTGTATTTATGTGTAACCGCAGTATACAGCAGGTAACCGGCTGTGGTGTGCTGAACACCTTTGGGTTTGCCGGTAGAACCGGAGGTGTACAGAATAAATAATGGATCTTCAGCATCCATGATTTCTGGTGTGCAGTCTGTACTGACTGTTTCTGCGATTTCGTGATACCAGACATCATGCTTGTCATTCCAGTCAATACTGCCTTTGGTATGTTGAATAACCAGCACAGTATGAACATTAGGGCAGTGTGCAACGGCCTTGTCGGCATTGCATTTTAAGGGGACATTTTTACCGCCGCGTACGCCTTCATCTGCCGTGATAACAATCTGGCAGTCGGAATCAAGGATACGGTCTTTTAGAGCTTCCGGTGAGAAACCACCAAAAACCACTGAATGGATAGCGCCAATTCTTGCACAGGCCAGCATGGCATAGGCGGCTTCCGGGATCATGGGCATATAGATACAGATCCGGTCGCCTTTTTTGGCACCGCGGGCTTTCAGGACATTAGCAAATCGATTGACGTTATCGGAAAGCTGCTGATAGCTTATGTGTTCTGATTTATTTGGGTCATCACTTTCCCAGATAATGGCAGTCTGATCGGCACGTTCAGGCAGGTGACGGTCAATACAGTTATAAGTGACATTCAGTTTGGCCCCTTCAAACCATTTAATACTGACGTCATCGGCACCAAAATGCCAGTTACTGACCTTGTCCCATTCTTTGTCAAAACTCAGAAATTCCTTTGCCATATCGCCCCAGAAGGTATCGGGATCATCAATGGACTGCTGATACATACTGTTATATTTTTCTTCGTTAATCCAGGCGTTTTCTGCAACTGCGGGTGGAATCGGATAGATCTTATCTTCTGCCATTGTGTACTTTCCTTATAAAAAGTAGTGGGTTATAAAATAGTGATTTATAAATTATTCTTTTAAAAATTATTGTTTTAAAAATTCTAGCTGAATATTTTCTGCCACCAGCGGCGACGATTACCCGGCGGCTGCATGGCCACTTCCAGATCAATGGGCTGAACTCTGCTGATTATCCAGCCGGGAAGAGGGGGCGGTGCACCGTTAGAACCGCAGACATGGCCGAGATTATTCGGATCATAGATTTTAACAAAAGCCGGGCTGGTTTTATCGTCAACATAAACAATACCGCAGTATTTTTCATCGTGATCGGCATGCAGCAGCTTGTCAATTTCATCGATAAAGTGCAGAAACTGGTCGGCGGTACAGGGGGTTAACGGAGGTTCTTCACCAATATGATAGATATACCAGTCTTCAGTCTTACCGGATTGCAGGGTCTGCCATAATTCATCCAGCTGTTCCCAGCGCAAAATACCTACCAGGCGCCCCTGATATTTTTCCATAAAAGGATGATCGGCTTCTACCGCTGTTTCTGACACTGTTTGCTCCGCGCTTTAAAAAGTTGTTTGGTATGACATGCTAGGTTAATACATAATTTCAATTTTTTCCATCTTTGGTACCTGCTTTAATTGCCAAATATCAAAAAGGTGCTGCCAGAAGTCCTGCAGGCTCTGATAATTGTTGTCCGGGGCAATATCCTGTCCCAGAAAACGGGCGGCCTGAACCAGTGTGGGCAGATCACAGCGGACTTTTCTGGCCCGGCTCAGCTTGCTGAGTTTAAGCTGTTCCTTTGTAACAGCCAGGGGAATATGAGCATAGATCGGGGTGGGATAGCCAAGCTGCTGCTGCAGGTAGATTTGCCGTGGGGTAGAATCCAGCAGATCATGACCGCGGACAATATGAGTGATACGGCTCAGGTATTCATCGACCACAATGGACAGTTGATAAGTAAAGACCTTATCCCGGCGATAAATAATAAAATCACCCACGCCCTGTGCTAATTGCTGGGTGTAAGCACCCTGGATCTGATCCTTAAAACTTAAAGCTTTGTCCGGTACTTTAATACGTAGGGCGTATTCTTTATCCTCAGTTGTTTTAGTTGTTTTATCTGCCTGATTATTCGGGCGGCAGGTGCCGGGATAAATACCATTGCTGGAACGGCTTTTAATCTGTTTACGGGAACAGAAACAGGGGTACGTGAGATTTTTTTCTTGCAGTTTATCCAGTGCCTTGCGGTAGTCCCGGATATGCCGGCTTTGATAATAAATGCTTTCGTCCCATTCAAAACCCAGTTGTTCCAGAGTCCGGATAATATGTTCTGCCGAGTCCGGAACCACCCGAGCCTGATCAATATCATCAATGCGCAGCAGCCACTGGCCGTTATGAGCTCTGGCATCAGCATAGCTGGCCATGGCGGCCAGCAGGGAACCAAAATGCAGTTCACCGGAGGGTGAAGGGGCAAAACGTCCCCGATAGGTTTGGCCTGTTGTATTATTTTTTGGCTGTGGATTGGGTTTTTTCAAATTTTAGGTCTATATTGTATAAAAAAGCATCAACTAATAAATGTATCCTACCCGGGGGAATTATGTCAGAAGCATCAGAAAAAATAATCATAGAAGGTATTAAACAGGATGGCAATAAATTCAGACCCAGTGACTGGTGTGAACGACTGGCCACTACTCTGGCCAGTTTTGGTGATGACCAGCGGCTAAAATATTGTAAAAGTGCTCACCCCTGTATTATTAACGGGGTTAACTGCCTGATTGTTGAACGGGATCTGGCTTCAAAATCACCGGGATCGTATGAGTTTTTAATGGCATTTGCCGAGGAGAACCAGCTTAAAGTTCAGGAAGATCGGAGGAACAGGCAGGTAGAGGTACCAGTAGACAGAAGGGAAAGAAGGGTTCTGGCCTGAATTAGGTTAATATAAAATCAACGAAAAAAAGCTTATAAAAACAAAAAACGGAGTAGAACAGTCGTTCTGACTCCGTTTTTTTTGCTTTAAGCAGGCGGTTAAAACGGGTGTTTTTAACCGGTTTTTTCTTTCAGTTCGTCCAGTTCTTTACAGTCAATACACTGAGTTGCAGTTGGACGGGCTTCCAGACGTCGAATGCCGATTTCTACGCCGCAGGTTTCGCAATAACCATAGTCACCGGTTTCGATGTCTTTTAATGATTCGTCAATTTTCTTGATCAGTTTGCGTTCACGGTCGCGGGTTCGCAGTTCCAGAGCAAATTCTTCTTCCTGTGACGCACGGTCACTGGGATCAGGGAAGTTGGTCGCATCGTCTTTCATATGCGTCACCGTCTTGTCGACTTCTTCCATTAACTCTTTTTTCCAGTCCAGCAATATTTTTCTAAAATGTTCCTGCTGGTCTTCGTTCATGTATTCTTCGCCCTTTTTCTCCTTATAGGGTACAAAAGAGTCCATAGCACTTTCTGAAGTGGTGCTTTTTCTAGTTGGCATTGATTCAACTCCAGCCTGTTTTTAAAAAGATGTGAATATATAACAAAATATCCAGACTAAGGCAATAAATTCGTGTTTATTTCTGGCTTTAATGTAATTTTTAAGCACTTGTTAGAAATTTGTTGTCTATATCTTTTATTTTAGAATGAAAATAGGTTTTATTACAGTTTTCAGGCCTGTTACAATTCCATGATTAAACAAATTTCCGGAGAAGAAAGAAGAATGAGCAATTTAGAAGCCCTGATTTTTGATGTGGATGGTACGTTGGCCGATACCGAGAAAGACGGTCATCTGGTGGCCTTTAATATGGCCTTTGAGGAAGCAGGGCTGGACTGGAACTGGAGTGTGGAACTGTATGGCCGGCTACTGGAAGTGACCGGAGGTAAAGAGCGCATCAAGTTTTATCTGAGTGATTTTTATAAAGATGAACGGGGGAAAGACTTTGAAATTCCAGTGTCCATTAACAAACCTCTGGATGAGTTTGTCGCGGATCTGCATGCTGCCAAGACCCGTTTTTATATGCAGTTAATGGAAGAAGGGGCCGTGCCTCTGCGTACCGGTGTGGTACGCCTGTTTAATGAAGCCCGTGAGGCAGGACTGCGTCTGGCCATTGCGACAACGACCACACCGGCCAATGTCACTTCCTTGCTGACTCATACTCTGGGAGCAGACGCTATCGACTGGTTTGAAGTGATTGCTGCCGGTGATGTGGTGCCTGCCAAGAAACCGGCTCCGGATATTTATACTTATGCCATGGAAAAAATGAATCTGTCGTCTGAGCAGTGTCTGGCGTTTGAGGATTCCTATAATGGCTTACTCTCCTCTAAGGGGGCGGATTTAAAAACCATAATTACCATTAATGATTATACGGCCGGTCATGATT
>JALVDE010000072.1 GCA_027009375.1 Gammaproteobacteria bacterium | reverse complement strand
AAGTATAATTGAAAAGAGTTGTGATAGTTTTTTTGTTAAACGCATAAGAAGTTTACTTGTGTTAGTGAATTTATGGCTTGAACATATCGTTCCTATCGCCAATAATCAAGGTTTACGGTAAAAAAAATTTAAACGCTTATATAAAGGGCGAATGATATGGAAAACAATGAGAAAGATAAAGCCGTGCTGGCAGCAATAATAAAGCGTTTTGATGAGCAGCGTCTGCCTCGTCTGCTGGAAATTAAAAAAAATGTCAATCAGGGGCTTACTTTAAGCAATCATGAAATAAATTTTCTTGAAGAAGTATTTAAAGATGCTCGTGAAAATGAGTCGTATTTGAAAAAAGCGGATAATGACTTAAAAGAACTGGTGGGTAAAGTTATGGGGCTGTACCAGGAAATCACAAAAAAAGCACTTGAAAACGAGCAGAAAACCAGTTAGTCAGGCTGTCCGGGAATTGTCTGGAATATTAAACTCTGCTTCAAACTGTTCTGCACTCAGGGGTTTGTAATAAAAATAGCCCTGTATCATCTGGCAGTCGATTTCTTTAAGAAAGGTCAGCTGCTGCTTTGTTTCCACACCTTCGGCTATGGTTTTAATATTAAACTGGTTAGCCAGCACAATAATGGCCTGAGTAATGGCCTTATTGTCCTTGTCGGATGGAATTCCCTTAATAAAACTCCGGTCAATTTTCAGAGTATCAATGGGCAGGTGTTTCAGATAGCTCATAGAGGAATAACCGGTACCGAAATCGTCCACGGAAAAGCGGATCCCCAGAGACTTGAGATAATTTAGTTTTTCTATGCTCTCCTGGGTATTTTTCATTACGGCCGATTCAGTCAGTTCAATTTCCAGAATTTTGGGATCGACAGAAAGCTGCTTAAGCAGTTTTTGCAGTTTTTGAATAAAGTCTTTGCGCTGAAAGTGGATCCTGGAGATATTAATTGCCACGGTATATTGCTGTTTACTGTGTTGATTCCAGTATTTAACCTGAGTTAAAGCGGTTTTAAGTACAAAATCTTCAAGTTCAATAATCAGATTGGACTCTTCTGCCAGGGGAATAAAAACGTCCGGTGAAACGGGACCTATTTTGTGGTTGTTCCAGCGCAGCAGAACTTCCATACTGTCAATGGTTTCATGATGACAATGTACCTGGGGCTGATACACCAGGTATAGTTCCTTATTATTAAGCGCATTTTTCAGCTCATTGACCAGGATAAATTTTTTGGCCTTACGTTCATACAAATCCTGATGGTAGAAATTAAACGCATTTTTGCCGTTCTCCTTGGCATGGTACATGGCCAGGTCGGAGAATTTCAGTAGAGTATTGGCATTTTCACCATCATCAGGAAAAATGGCAATACCAATACTGCAGCTGACAAAGGCCTGGGTTTCATGGAACATATAGGGCTGGGAAATGGAGTGAATTATGTTCCGGGCAATACTGGCCAGGTGTTTTTCACCGTTTACATTTTTCATAATAATAGTAAATTCATCACCGCTGATACGGGCGAGAAAATCATCTACGCGGATACTGGACTGTAGCCGGGATGCTGCTTCAATCAGCAGCATATCACCAAAATCATGGCCCAGGGTGTCATTGACGGTTTTAAATTCATCCAGATCAATAAAAAACAGAGCAAAAGGCTCCCGGGTAATTTTATTACGCTTAAGTGTCCGGGACAGATAATTATAAAAACTGGTGCGGTTAGGCAGCTGGGTTAAGGCATCGTAAAAGGCCAGGGTTTCCAGTTCATTGGTTTTGTCTCTGACCTTGAGTTCCAGGGTGGTATTGAGTTCTTCGAGTTCCCTGGATTTTTTTGACAGTTCATCCTGGGTATGAATGCGAATACCGGTTTCCTGATCCAGCTGGGTTACCAGCTGCAGATTGGTAATCTCAAGATTAAAGGCATTGAGCAGGCTGCGGTTGAAGCGGATCACACTCAGGGTTGAAAATAAAGCAAGCAGTATATAACCAAATAAATGACTTAAGTACTGCTCATTAAAGAAGCTGATATAAAAAATAGTAACCGGTACAGCAATAGTGGTCAGGTAGGTAAAATAAGCCTGCAGCATTACGCCCAGGGTAGTAATAGCAGCAACCAGCATCAGACTTAATAATAAAAAGATATAGGTAAAATAAAGTGTGTTCTGTTCCGGAATAATAAAAATCAGCAGCGTGATCAGGATACCATTCAGGCAGGCGCCCAGAATATACAGGTAAATCCAGCTCAAAGGCTGCAGGCGGATCAGTTTGCCCTGGTACAGAACATTAGTAATGCTGCGCAGCGACAGGATAAACAGATTAATAAAATACCATTTGAGCAGCGATTCGCGGATGGCGGTAAATTCCCAGAGCATAAACATATACAGAGAAATGGCAAAAAAAATGCTCAGAACTGATGGATTCAGATACTGGAATAAGTAATCCGCCTGTTTTTTGATCAGCAATTGCTCGTTCTGCAGCATAGGTCAGGGCGTTCTTTTGTGGGAAAAATTAAGTGCTTTAGATTATTTCAGTATCGTTTACAGAGAGCGGAATATCAAGTTTGGTGCTCATGGGTTCATATTTTTATTATTTAAGCCAATATATCTCTATACAGGATAAAATTGTTTTATAATAAAAAATTGGCTAATAAAAGGGGGGCTACGGTTATTTTATTAAGTACCGTAGTGTACCGGGCAGGTTTAAATGAAAAAGCGTCTTAAAATAATAACTATTCTTATGTTTTTCTGTTCAGTTTCTGCAGTCTGGGCTCAGGAAAAAAAAGATTCCGTAGACAGTACGGCAGCAGGTGTCACTAATACAGATACCCAGGAAGAGACCAGTGCCGAAGAAGATGACTGGGATTCGGAATGGGACGATACATTCGAAAACAGTTTTGATGACAGTCCGGTGGTGCCGGAAATTGTTTATCCGGACTGGTTTAAAAAGAGTTTTCTGGAGTTGCCGGAAGATATCAGCGAGGCAGCAAAGGACGGTAAAAAAGGTATTATTGTCTATTTTGGCCAGAAGCATTGCGCATACTGCAAGATGCTGATAGACAGGGACTTTGGACAGAAAGACATAGAAACGTATACCCGTAAAAATTTTGATGTCATTGCCATCAATATCTGGGGCAGTAATGAAGTCATAACACCGGATGGACAAACCATGACCGAACGGGAGTACGCTATTCGGGAAAAGGCCAATTTTACGCCTACCCTGATTTATTATGATACTCAGGGTAAAAAAGCCCTGATGCTGCGCGGTTATTATCCCCCTTATAAATTCCGTGCCGCCATGGAATATGTCGTGGAAGGTTATTACAGGGAAGAAACCTTTCGTGCTTATATGACCCGTGCCAATCCGCCGCCGAAGTTTGAAGTTTCAGAAATGAATCATGAAGATTTCTTTATGTCTCCGCCTTATGCACTGGATCGTTCTCATTTTAAAGCCCAGGAACCTTTACTGGTATTTTTTGAACAGACTGACTGTCATGCCTGTGATGTATTGCATTCCGAGCCCCTGGAATATGAACCAACCAGAAGGCTGCTGGAAAAATTTGAAGTGGTGCAGCTGGATATGAATTCAGATACCCCGGTGATCACTCCGGATGGTCAGCATCTTACGGCTAAACAATGGGCGGAACAGCTAAACCTGTTTTATGCACCTACCCTGATTGCCTTTGATGAAGAGGGTAAGGAGATCATACGTATTGACTCGGTGGCTCATGTGTATCGCCTTAAGAGTGTGCTGGAGTTTATTGTGACCAAAACCTATAAACACATCCCCAATTTTATGGACTGGCGTTTTTATACCACCTTTGGCGGGAAAATGCTGCCGCCGGTTCAGCATCAGCCTGATGAGGTGGACTCGGAAGATCAGCCCGTTGGCAGTTCAACAACACAATAACTCACAGGCTATACACCCTTGAATATTAAACCGCAATATCTGGAGATGCTGGCTGCTATCGGTATTGATGAAACTACCCTTAGCAATGCATTCAGTGCCGCGACACTTAAACGCGGTATTGAATATTTTGAACAGGATCGGGTGGAAATCATTGATGTTGAAACCGAAAGCCAAAAAGAAGTCTATATATTCTCTGAAGTCATGGGCAGTGGTGGTTATTGTTACCATACCGAAGTAGCCATAAAAATTAAGCAGAGTTTTATTGCCGTTATTGGTGAATGTGACTGTCCGGTCGGGTTTCGCTGTAAACACGCTGTAGCGACCCTGCTTCAATTTGCCCGTGCCGGTGCTCTGGTGTCAGAACAGCCCGATGCTCTGACCCGGGAAGAACAGAGGCGTATTAAAGAGCTGGAAGTTAAAATCTGGCTGAATAGTCTGCACAGTGAGTCAGGCAAGGATTCGGTACAGGGCACCTTTGCCGGTGCTGAACCTGGTTATAATAATGTTTTACTGTACTGGCTAAGACCTGCCCAGACTGAACTGGGACTGGAAGTGGAAACTGTAGTTGCCCGCAGACTTAAACGGGGCGGTTATGGCAAGGCGCGGGCACAGAGTGTGGAAGAACTGACCGATGAATACGCTCAGTATCTTAATTTCGAGCATAATGATCAGGATATTGATATTGCCGGTTTGCTTTATAGTATGGCCGGCAGGGGTTATCGGCATCGTCAGAATATTTATCCTCTAAAAGGGGACATTGGTGAACTGGCTCTGGAAAAGCTAATGGCGAATCAGCGCTGCTTCTGGTCTGGCCATGAAAACAGTCAGCCCCTCAGATGGGAGCCGCCCAGGCAACTGCAGATTGAGTGGCAGTTAGAGGATGATAACTATCAGTTAAAAGTTGATATTGTACCGCAGGCACAGGAGCTGTTTTTACTCAAACATTTTTATTATGTAGACACAGAAAATAACAGTCTTGGTCTGCTTGAACACTCCGGTTTAAACCGACAGCAGGTACAGAAAATATTAAATGCACCTCCTGTCCCTAAGGAAATGGCAGAAAAAGTTTCCAGCCAGCTGATTCAGACCTGGCCAGACAATGAAGTGCCCATGCCGGCTAAAGCGGACATAGAAACCGTTCATATTAAGGCACAGCCAATAGCCAATGCCCGTCTGCACAGTGTTGAAATTGATAATCACAGAGTTCATCTGCTCAGCCTGCGCTTTGATTATGACGGCCATATTATCCAGCCTAATCATTTCTCCCGCAGTGTTGGCATTCTTGAACAACAGCAACGCTTTATTATTGAGCGGGACCTGGACTTTGAGCAGCAATGCCTGGCCCTGTTAAAAGACTGTGAATTTGTTGCTGCGGACAATGCCGGCCTGCAGAACTTTAATCATCTGGATCTGCTTATGCTGGCGGATTCGTTTAATGACTCTGTCTGGCTGTGGGATGAGTTTCAGCAGCAGACCATGCCCCTGCTCAGGGAACAGGGCTGGCAGTTTGAAGTAGATGACAGCTTTTATCTGCAGGTTGATGAAGCTGACGAATGGTACGGTGAAATTGAACAGGACAGTGCCAATGACTGGTTTGAAATGACTTTGGGTATAGAAGTTAACGGTCAGACCATTAACCTGCTGCCGGCACTGGTGGAATTGCTGGTGGAGGAAAAAGATCCGCAGCAGTTACGCCAGAAAATACTGGCTCGTGAACAGATTATTCTGCCGGTTGTTGATAAAAATGAACGTCCCCGCTGGTTTAAACTGCCGGCCCAACGGGTTATGGGTATCTATGATACCCTGGTAGAGCTGTATGATTCTCAGGCATTGAATACTTCGGGTAAGCTGGTACTTAATCGTCAGCAGGGCATGCAGTTTGCCGAGCTGCTTAATGATCCGGCCATGCAGTGGAAAGGGGCGGCTGAATTGCAGCAGCTGAGTAAAAAACTGCAGAACTTTAAAGGCATTGAAGCTATAGCCGCACCGGAAGGGTTAAAGACTGAACTGCGTGATTATCAGCTGCATGGTCTTGCCTGGCTGAATTTTTTACATGAATACCGGTTTAACGGTATTCTGGCCGATGATATGGGGCTGGGAAAAACCGTTCAGGCGCTGGCCTGGCTGCTGTATCTGAAACAGCAGCAGAAACCAGATCAGCAGAACTTACCTGCCCTGGTGGTAGCGCCCACCAGCCTGATGGGTAACTGGAAGCGTGAGGCCGAACGTTTTGTGCCGCAGCTTAAGGTTCTGGTTTTGCACGGCTCTCAGCGGCAGGAGAATTTTGAGCACATCACTCAATATGATATTGTCCTGACAACTTATTCCCTGGTGTTGCGTGATAAGGATGTCCATATGGAACAGCGCTATAATTATGTGATTCTGGATGAATCGCAGAATATTAAAAACGCCCGTTCCAAAACCTCCCAGATTATTTTTCAACTTAAGTCGGATCATCGTCTGTGTCTGACCGGTACACCCATGGAAAATCACCTGGGTGAACTCTGGTCCCTGTTTCATTTTCTAATGCCCGGTTTTCTGGGTACCCAGGAGCGCTTTACCCGACTGTTTCGCAGTCCCATAGAAAAACAGGGCGACACGGATCGTCAGCTACAGCTGCATAAACGCATTAAACCTTTTATGTTGCGCCGTACTAAAGAAATGGTGGCCACGGAGCTGCCGGAAAAAACTGAAATGATCCGTACCATTCCCTTAACCGGAAAACAGCGTGATCTGTATGAAACGGTGCGTCTGGCCATGGACAAAAAAGTACAGGATGAAATCAGCAAAAAAGGTTTTGCCCGCAGTCAGATCATGATCCTGGATGCTCTGTTAAAACTGCGCCAGGTCTGTTGTGATCCGCGTTTACTGTCCTTAACGGCTGCTAAAAATGTACAGGTATCCGCCAAGCTGGAGATGCTGATGGAAATGGTTCCGGAGATGGTGGAAGAAGGTCGCAAAATCCTGATTTTTTCCCAGTTTGTTAAAATGCTGGAAATTATTGAACAGGAACTGACTAAGGCTGGTATCCCGTATACCATACTGACAGGCTCTACCCGTAACCGTGATGATGTCATTATGGCGTTTCAGGAAGGTAAGGTACAGGTCTTTTTAATCAGTCTTAAAGCCGGCGGTGTCGGGCTTAACCTAACGGCTGCGGATACCGTGATCCATTATGATCCCTGGTGGAACCCGGCAGTAGAACGTCAGGCCACCGACCGGGCCTATCGTATCGGTCAGGATAAGCCGGTATTCGTTTATAAGTTATTAACTGAAGAAACGGTAGAAGAAAAAATCCTGCTGATGCAGCAGAACAAACAGGCACTGGCTGATGCCCTGTATAAAGACAAAAAGAAAGCCGAAAGCAGTGAACAACAGTCAGCCGATGCAGCCCCTAAATTATCCCAGGAGGATCTGGCTGAACTGTTAAATCCTTTAAGCTGATTTGTGAGCAAAAAATTATTTTTATTCTGATTCTAATTTAGAGTGTATCCAGAAATTGCTCTGCTTTTAACTTCCCCCTTTTCTAAGGGGGAAGTTAAAAGCTTAATAAACGGATAGAAACTAACTAATTGCAATAAATATTATAATTGATGGTCAATCTACATAGACAACATGCCTGATAGCCATTATTCTTGATAGTAATACAAAAAATTATGACAGGTTTATGATTTCCAGAAAAATAGCGGGTGCCTATAAATTACCGCTGATTATCTCCATCTTTATCAGTATTCTGCTGCTGCTGATCGTTTATTCCCGTTCTCTTGTTGATATTGATAACCGCTACCAGCGGGTTGCTGAAACCATGCGGGAAAATACCCGTAAATTAATTGTTGAAAAACACAATGCCATATTGCTGATAGCTCTGGCCATTGGTGATAATCCACGTATCAAACAGGCATTGCAGCAGCGCAGACCGGAGAGTCTGAATTTACAGAAACTGGTGCAGAAATTTGCCCGCTATACTTCCCTGAAAAACCTCTGGTTTCAGGTAATCGATAAGCAGGGTAACAGCTTTCATCGCAGCTGGACGGATAAAACAGGAGACAATCTGCTTAAAGTCCGTCTGGATATTGCAGACATGCTCAAACACCCGGAAATTAAGCGCACTATTAGTACCGGTAAATACAATCTTACCTTTAAGGTGATGATTCCGGTTTATGAAAACCAGGAATTTATCGGTATTGTAGAAGTTATTTCCAGTTTTGACTCCATTGCTAGAGAGCTGGAACGACAGGGTATAGAACCGGTCTTTCTAATTGACCGTCATTACCGGGCACAGTTAAGCCGGGCTGACAGTAAACGTTTTGTTCATGATTATTATGTGGCGAACAGCAATGCTAAGCAACTCTACATTAAGCTTATTGACCAGAACGGTATAGACAAATATATTGAACTGGGTAATAAAATGCTGCTGGATAAAAAAGCTCAATTGCTGGTCAGCGAATACTTATTGCCGGATTTACAAAAACAGCCCATGGGATATTTTATTCTCTTTAAACCCCTGGGAGACATTGATTTAACTGATATCTATGCTCAGCGCAACCTGTATTTTTTCTATATTCTGCTGCTGACCTTTTTTGTCTATGTTCTGGTGCGTTATATAGCCAATCTGCATTTAACGCAGAAAATTTCCGAGCTGAATTATGAGCTGGAAAACAAGGTCAGTAAAAAGAATCAGGAATTAATGCATCAGGGTCGGTTTTTGCAAAGTGTACTGGATGGTGTGTCTGATTCTGTTATGGTGATAGATAAAGATTTTAATGTCACTATGATGAACCAGGTTGCAAAAAAGATTACCGGTATAACAACGGATGATTATCAGCACCTGAAATGCTATAAAGTTTCACATCACCTGGATGTTCCCTGTGAACAGCAAAATGAGGCCTGTCCTCATGCTGAAGTATTTGCTACCGGGCAAACGGTTAAAGTAGTCCATGATCATATATCTAATGATGGTAAATCGCACTTTATCGAAGTAACGGCTACACCGCTGCTGGATACAGACGGAAATGTAGAGGCTATTATTGAACTGGGTCATGACGTGACCAATCACGTACTAATCCGTAAACAGCTGCAACAGCAGAAAAGTAAACTGGATAAGCAGGCACATCATGATGCTTTAACGGGTCTGCCTAACCGGATCCTGCTTATGGATCGTCTTAAGCAGGCCATTAAGCAGGCTCAACGAGAACAGACCAAAGTCGCAATTCTGTTTATTGATCTGGATCGCTTTAAGGAGATTAATGACGGCCTGGGTCATAACGTTGGCGATGAAGTTCTGAAAGAAATAGCCGGACGTCTTAAAGCCGCCATTCGCAATATTGATACTGTGGCCCGTCTGGGTGGGGATGAATTTATTATTATTTTATCCAGTATCGAGCGGGTGTCCGGAGTGATTGAGGTGGCACAGAAGCTAGTGGATGTGCTGGCACAGCCGGTTAACTATCAGGATCATGAACTGTACCTGGCCGCCAGTATCGGTATCAGCCTGTATCCCGATGATATTGAGCCGGGAGAAGATGAAACCGACACCATGATCCGCAATGCCGATTCTGCCATGTATCAGGCCAAGGGCGTAGGCGGCAATAACTACCAGTTTTACACCAGTGATATGACGGAACAGGCCTTTGAACGAATTCTGATGGAAAAGAATTTACGCCGGGCCATTGAAAATGATGAATTTACGGTCTATTACCAGCCGCAATACAACAGCCGCACCCATCAGTTTGTGGGTATGGAAGCTCTGCTGCGCTGGCAGCATCCGGAAATGGGGCTGGTATCGCCCAACAAGTTTATCCCGGTTGCAGAGGAAAACGGTCTGATTGTGCAAATCGGTTGGATGGTGATTGAAAAGGTAATCCGTCAGATGCTGGTGTGGAGTAAAAAAGGTTTCTGTAGTGGGCATTTATCCATTAACCTGTCCGTAAAACAGATCCAGGACAAAAATTTCCTGGCCAGGATAATGACGGGCCTGAAAAAATATCAGTATAATCCACAGTATATACAGTTTGAAATCACTGAAAGCTATATTATGACCAATCCTGAGCAGGCTATTGATACCCTGCAGCAGCTTAAGGATATGGGTTTTACCATTTCAATTGATGATTTTGGTACCGGTTATTCCTCCCTGTCCTATTTAAAACGACTGCCCATTGATGAGCTAAAAATCGATCAGTCCTTTGTGCGTGATATTCCCGGAGATGAAGATGATGAAGCGATTGTCCGCTCCATTATTTCGCTTTCTAAAAGCATGAATCTGGAGGTCATAGCCGAAGGCGTGGAAACCGAAGCACAGCAGGCCTTTCTGCTGGCCGAACATTGTGAAAATATTCAGGGTTACCTGATCCATAAACCCATGACGGCAGAGGCCATGACAGAGATATTACAACAACGTAAAGATGCCCAGCAACCGGCTTAGGTTTAAAGCTATAATAAGTGCCGGGATGAAAAAAATCTGTCATTCAGGTACACTATGTCCTCTTTTCATTCAGCCACTTTTTATCGAACTATAAAGAATTAATTATGAGTAATGCCCCAGCCCTGCGTAAAACCAAAATTGTTGCCACTATCGGCCCAGCCAGTGATTCCCCAGAAATACTGAAACAGATGATAAACGCGGGTATGAATGTTGCCCGCCTGAATATGTCCTTTGGTGTGGATGAAGTCCAGCAGAAACGGCTGGAGACTATACGCCGGGTAGCCCGGGAAATGGGTCAGCATATTGCCATTATGGCAGACACCAAGGGTATCGAAATCCGCACCGGAAAACTGGTGGATGCCAGTGTTGAATTAACCGCCGGTGAGAATTTTATTCTGTACTCCTATGCCAGAGAAGGCAATGAACAGGGTGTATCGATTAATTACAGCAATCTGCACAATGAAGTTAAGGAAGGCACTCATATTCTGCTTAATGACGGTGCCATTGAACTGGTTGTGACTAAAATTGAACAGACCCATGGTGGAGAAGTTCATTGTCAGGTCATTCATGGTGGCCTGCTCAGAGAAAATAAAAGCGTCAATCTGCCGGAAACTCAACTGGAAATGAGTGCTGTCAGCCCGGAAAACCAGAAAGAAATTTTAAAAGAACTTAGTTTTGCCGCTGAAAATAATGTGGAATATATCGCCGCTTCTTTTGTCCAGACTGCCGATGATGTCATAAAAATACGCTCCATTCTGGAAGATAAAGGGGTCAGTATTCCGGTTATTGCCAAAATAGAAAACAAGGCCGGTATCGAAAACCTGAGTGCTATTGTAGCGGTGGCAGACGGGACCATGGTGGCCCGTGGTGATCTGGGTGTGGAATTACCCCTGGCTGATGTACCCGGTATGCAGAAGCGTATTATTCAGTCCACAGTAACCAGTGGTAAACCAGTGATTGTGGCCACCGAAATGCTGGCCTCTATGGAAAATAACCCCAGGCCCACCCGGGCGGAAGCCAGTGATGTGGCCAATGCCATTCTTGACGGCAGTTCCGCTATTATGCTGTCCGGTGAAACGGCCATGGGCCGATACCCCGTAGAAGCGGTTAAAATGATGGCGTTGCTGGCAGAGCGTGCCGAGGCATCACTGGCGGAGTTCGGCTATCTGCAGAGTATCCGCCCTCATAATAGTAATGTGGTTACTGAAGCCGTCAGCCAGGCGGCCATCACCATGGCCAACCATTTAAAAGCCGCTGCCATTATCAGCCTGACCGAATCGGGTTTTACCTCCCGGCAAATTTCCAAATATCGTCCTGAATCCTTAATTCTGGCCGTTACCTGTACTGAATCTGTCGTCCTGCGTTCAGCCATGAACTGGGGCGTGTATTCCATTCTGTATAAAGAAGGCGGCAATAACAACGAAAAACTGGATTATGCCCTGGAAGAAGGCAAACGCTGCGGCTTTATCAAGTCCAAGGACATTATTGTCGTCACCGCCGGCCCGGGACAGGAAGCCGGCGGTACGAATATGGTACGGGTTTTAACAGTACCATAAGCATTCAGATGTTAAATTTTTTGCGAAAAAACGGCTTTCTGGTATGCGGCCAATAATTCCGGGTTTTCAATTGACCCATGATGATGAATTTGATGCCATCGACCACATGTCTGACGATAAGTACGGCTGGTGCGTATGGCCAGATTAATTTTCTGCTCTCCCAGTTGAAAGTAACCTCTTTCACGGCCTACAGCAAAAAACATTTCTCCTGAGTGGTGTATGGTGTAATTGTAAAATTCAACATACACTCTGGCATATCCATGAAACAGGCTGGAGTAAACTTCTTTTATAGCATCCCAACCACGTTTTATGTCACCCAGTGGATTTGACATACTGGCTTCATCACTTTGTTCCCAGTTATTAGACATTAACTCCAGATCTCTGCTGTTGAAGGCATGATAAAAATCAATCAATGCAGAAACAGGTTCTGTGGTATTAATGTTTTTAGCTTCATTTCCGGTAATCGCTTTTTCAATAAAAAACATAATTTATCTCCAGGTAGTTGTACGTACAACTTTAAGTGTAAAAAATATTACTCAAGTTTTCTGCTGGCTTCACGTAGCTCGTAAACAAGTAATTTCAGGTTTTCTGAACCAATTTTAGATTTCATGGTTTGATATAAATCATCACCCAGTGTTTCCAGCTCAGTCTGAATGGCTTTTGCCTGCTCTGTAGCATAAAGACTATGTTCACGTGCATCACTGGTATGACCCGTTTTTCTAATAACAAAACCTTTTTTCTGTAAGGCATCAACAGACCGGGTAATGGTCGATTTTTCCAGGCGGAGTTCATTGGCCAGCTGTTTCTGGGAGATACCCGGATTAGATAAAACAACCCTGAGCATATAGCCGTGTGCTGGGGAAAGTTCATATTTTTCAAATGCTTTGGCCCATATCCTGTTGACTACACGAGTTAAAGCATTAATATTGAAATACAGGCATCTATCAAACATAGATGAATATTAACCCATAAAAGTTGTACATACAACCTTTATGGGTTTTATCGACTGTGACTATTTGTCAGAAATACAGCTTATAGTTATAAATCCCAGGAAAAAAATCGGCAGTCTGGAAATCCGCTGCAGCCGATATAATTCTGGCCGATGCGCCTGCCTTTAACTGCTTTGCGGATCTCCAGTGGTTTACCGCATTGCGGGCAGGCTGAACCGCTCTGGTATTTTACTGCTGTGGGGCGTTTGGGTGATGATGAGTGCCGGCCCTGTTTTAGCTGGCTGAGAATACTATTCAGCAAATCAATCTGCTGCTGTAAAAAGCCTTCAATATTATCTTCGCGGTTATTAGCCAGATCCTCTAACTGCTGTTCCCATTGTGCGGTTAACAGCGGATCTTTGATGCTTTCCGGGACTGAATCAATCAGCTTAAAGCCCAGTTCTGTGGCTTTAATGAGTTTTTTATCCTTTTGAATAAACTTGCGCTGCAGCAGAGTCTGAATAATATTGGCACGGGTAGCCTGGGTACCCAGGCCGGCGGTCTCACGAAGAATTTTTTTCATAACCTTGTCAGTAACCTGACTGCCGATGGTTTCCATGGCACGGATCAGGGTGCCTTCGGTATAGTGTCTGGGTGGCTTGGTCTGTTTTTCCTTCAGTTCCAGTTGACTGCACAGCAGAGATTCTCCCCTGGATACGGCGGGCAGTTGCTGTTCTTTGTCCTGATTATTATAAGTCTCTCTGATCACTGCTTTCCAGCCCGTCACCCGAGTGATATTACCACTGGCCTTAAACTGATCCTGGCCGATACTGACGATAATAATGCTCTGATCATATTCAAAATCCGGAAAAAACTGAGCCAGATAGCGGCGGCGGATTAAATCATAAATATTTGTTTCCCGCTCATTCAGACGGCTGACAGAGGCAGCAGCCTGGGTGGGAATAATGGCATGGTGAGCGGTAATTTTTTTATCATTCCAGACCCGGGACTGCTGTTTCTGATCCGCCTGTGCAATCAGCTCACAGACGGTGGGATCGGTTTTGCACATAGCCTGTAGCACTGAAGATACATCTTTAAACTGGCTTAGGGGCAGATATTCACAGTCGCTTCTCGGATAACTGGTGAGTTTGTGTGTTTCATAAAGCGCCTGGGCAATATTTAATACCTCCTGGGCGCCATAGCCCCAGCGGCGTGATGCTTCCTGCTGCAGGCCGGACAGATTATACAGCAGCGGCGGCGGCTGTTTTTTACGCTGGGTCTGGGCCTTGCTGACCTGACCGTACTGGTTTTCACAACGTTGTATCAGAGCCTCGGCGACAGCTTTATCAAAACAGTGGGTTTTACCTTTGGGATCAAACAGCCACTGAGTTTTTAATACTCCGTCACCGGCCTGGAAAAAAGCCTCCACATCATAATAGGTTTGCGGTATAAACTGACTGATCTCCCGATCCCGTTTAACCACGAGCGCCAGGGTAGGTGTCTGTACCCGCCCCACAGAAAGTACCTGACGATTATTAGCCTTAAGTGTAAACGCCCGGGTCAGGTTCATACCGATAAGCCAGTCTGCCCGACTGCGGGCCAGGCCGGATCGATACAGGGGCAGGGTTTCCTGGTTGCTTTTAAGATGGTTAAAGGCTCTCTGTATGCTGACCTTGTCCAGGGCTGACAGCCACAGACGCTGTATGGCTCCGTTATAATGCAGATAGTCCAGCACTTCCCGGGCAATGGTTTCGCCTTCCCGATCCGCATCGGTGGCAATCACTACGGCCTGACATTGTTTTAACAGGCTTTTTAACACCGTAAGCTGTTTAGCGGTGGATTTTTTAGTTTCCAGCTGCCACTGCTGAGGAATAATCGGCAGGTCATTTAAGGCCCAGCGTTTATAGCGCTTATCATAAGCATCCGGGGGGGACAGTTCCAGCAGGTGACCGATGCACCAGGACACCAGTATGCCCTGTCCCTGCAGGTAGCCGTTGCGGCGCTGATGAGCACCCAGAAAGGCGGCAATATCCCGGCCCTGGGAGGGTTTTTCACACAGGTAAAGGGTATTGCCGGTGGTTTGTCCCGCCAAAAAAATCTCCGTCTTGCTTTTAGGTAAGTGATGTTACAAGATAATAAACGTTATCCTAAATAAATCATAAATGATTATGCCTGATGAGTCTTTATATTACCCGAATATTTGAACTGCTGTTTATGCCGCCGGGTCTGTTTATTACCCTGCTGCTGTTAACCATTTTGTTTATCAGGCATGGGCGCATGGTTAAGCGGCTGTTGGTGATGCAGATTATTATTATTTATGTATTAAGTATTTCCACCACCACACACCATTTGTACAGCCTGCTGGAAACCGTGCCGCCTTTAACTCAGGCATCCATTAAAAAGCTGGATAATGATGTCATTATAATTCTGGCAGGTGGCATACAGTCCAGGGCAAAGGAATATGATAATAAGCCGGATGTGGGCTATTTTACCTTACTGCGTCTGCGTTATGGTGCCCGGCTACAGAAACAGACCGGCTTACCGGTGATTGTGACCGGCGGTATAGAACGTAATGATATTACTGAAGCGGAATTAATGAAGCAGGTGTTACAGCAGGAATTTGAGATCACCGCGGATATTTTTGTCGAACAGCAAAGCACCAGCACAATGGAAAATGCCCGTTTTTCTAAAGTGATAATGAGCCAGCATAATTTTACCAGGCCCCTGCTGGTGACCAGTGCCTTTCATATGCCCAGGGCATTACTGGCCTTTAAGCCAGTAATTGACAATATTACTCCGGCGCCTATGGGTTTTATGCACAGTGAAATTGATTATATTCCCGGGGATTTTATACCCAATAGTAAGTCACTCTGGCAAAACTACCTGGCTCTGCATGAGTTGATTGGTTATGGGTGGTATAAGATAAGGTTATAAAGAAGGCCCTCATCCTGACCCTCTCCCAGAGGGAGAGGGTACATAAGGGATCGGGGAACAGTATTATTTGGGATAAATTTCCGGTACAAAGGTCTGGTCGGTAATAGGCGGACGGATATAGCCGCCAATAGGGGGCCGCTTGGGCAGCTTGATTTTTTCCGGCGTCAGATCTTCGTAGGGTATCAGACTTAATAAATGCGCAATACAATTCAGCCGGGCGTGTTTTTTAACATCGGAATTAACCACATACCATGGCGCCTGTTTAATATCA
>JALVDE010000071.1 GCA_027009375.1 Gammaproteobacteria bacterium | reverse complement strand
AATAGCGGCTACACATAGAGATCTGGAAGATGAAGTAAAAGATGGTCGTTTCAGAGAAGATCTGTATTATCGTCTCAATGTTTTTCCTATCGAAATCCCGCCCTTAAGAGATCGATCAGAAGACATTCCATTATTGTTTAAAGTTTTAAATAAAAATATGCAGGCAGATATGGAGCTGTCTGTGCAGTTGACCCAGGAAGCCATGGCTTCTATTATGCAGCATTCATGGCCCGGTAATGTCCGGGAATTATCCAATCTGGTGGAACGTCTGGGGATAATGTATCCAGAAGAACCAGTGAGCTGGGACGATTTACCGGAGAAATACCAGTACGATATATCGCATTTAAGTGAGTTACCGGAACTGGATCCCGAGCTTCAACCGGATAACCGGGCGGAGATGGAAATAACAGCCGAAAAAGATACTGACGATGTAATAAGATCACCGGATGAAGTACAAAATTCAGAGCAGAATAAGCCTGTGCAGGAAAGTCTATCACCAGCAGAAATTAATACCCTGCCGGAGCATGATTTTGATCTGAAAGAGCATATGGCCAACCTGGAATATTCCCTTATCCAGCAGGCTTTAAAAGAATCCGATGGCGTTGTGGCGCATGCGGCTAAACGTCTTAATATGCGCCGTACTACGCTGGTTGAAAAACTGCGTAAATATGAGGCCATGTTTTCTTCCTGAGCGTTTTTCCCTGAAACCTGGTTATACGCTATATCCCCTGAAAATTAATTCACTCCTGTTTTCCTATTCAATACATGCGACAAAATCTTGTCGTTATCAGGGATGAACTATCTGTTGTTTTTTGTAACTGTTTGAAATATAAATAAAAAATAAAACATGGTTTACTTCTTGCAGAGCTTGAGACAATTCTTTGTATATCAGCTCGCTTAACGGGAGTAAATTATGGGCCTGAGTGTACTGCCTGAAAAACAAACATATCAATCCAAACAGCGTTTTACCGGTTCGGCTGTACAGCCATCGACAACGGATGAAAACAGCTTACAGGAGTCTCTGACTGAAACCCGGCTTAAAACTCTGTTAAAAGCTCTGCCGGCCGGTGTTATTGTGCTGGATGGGGAAGGTAAAGTACAGGAGTGCAATCCGGCTGCCATTGAACTTCTGGATGAGCCTTTACTGGGGATGTCCTGGCGCTCGGTTATTCAGCGAGCATTTGATCATACCCGTATATCCGGTCAGGATTCCGTGACCAATAAGGGACGAATTGTCAGTATCTCAACCTGTCCTCTGGGTGAAGGGGTTCCCGGTCAGATTGTCTTATTACAGGATGTGACAGAAAAACGTCAGATGCAGGCACGTTATGACCAGCAGTCCCGACTGGCTTCCATGGGACAGATGGCGGCACAACTGGCGCATCAGATACGTACTCCCATTTCAGCGGCTTTACTCTATGCCTCTCATTTGAAATCACCACAACTGGAGGAAGCAAAACGTCTGCGTTTTGCTGATAAAATCCTGACCCGCATTCAGAGCCTGGAACAGCTCATAAACGATATGCTGTTGTTTTCCCGCAGCGGTATGGAGAACCGGGAAAGCATATCGGTCACCCAGTTATTAGCTGAGTTACAGCAGTCACTGGATATTTCGGAAGAAAAACAGGCTGTTCATATTAACTTTCACTACCTTCCCGAAGATGAATTTTTTATTTCTGGCAATCGTCACCTGTTGATCAGCGGTTTGAATAATTTAATTACCAATGCGGTATATGCTACTTCTTCAGAGGGCACAGTCAGTATCAGGATTGAACAGCCGGTGGGTGGTACCCTTGATTTTGTTATTCAGGATACAGGTAACGGAATCTGTGAAGAGCATATCAATAAAATTTTTCAGCCGTTTTTTACCACCAAGGAACATGGTACTGGCCTGGGGCTGGCTGTAGTAAAGGCCATTGCTAATGCTCATGATGGTGAATTATGGCTGGAGAGTACAGGGGCAGAGGGCAGTGTATTTAGAATGCGTTTGCCGGTACAGATCCAGCCCCTGAGTCCGTCAGAACAAAAACAGAATAAAGATAAGGAATCAGTCTAATGAATGATATGAATATGATCCTGAAAAAGAATGATCCCCAGACGCCGCTGATTCTGGTGGTTGAAGATGATGATGCGTTGCGTGAAGCCTTGTGTGATACCCTGGAAATGGCCGGTTACAATACTATTGAAGCCGATAACGGACGTACAGCTCTGGACTACCTGGCCCAGGATATTATGCGACAGATAGACATTGTGATCAGTGATGTACAGATGCCCAAAATGGATGGTCATCAGTTATTAAAACAGCTCAAGCGTCAATATGATTTACCCGTTCTGTTAATGACGGCTTACGGCACCATCAGCAAGGCTATTGAAGCGATGAAAGACGGGGCTGTGGATTACCTGGTTAAACCTTTTGAGGCGGAAGTACTGGTGTCTGTAGTCAGCCGTTATATTGGTAAAACAGTCGAAGATCATCAAATGATTGCCGAATCCCTGTCTATGCAGAAAATTAGCCAGCTGGCTAAAAAAGTAGCTGCCAGTGATGCCACGGTAATGATTGGCGGCAGCAGTGGAACCGGTAAAGAAGTACTGGCACGCTTTATACATAAACATTCTACCAGAGCCAGTAAGCCATTTGTGGCCATTAACTGCGCTGCTATCCCTGAAAATATGCTTGAAGCTACCCTGTTCGGCTATGAAAAGGGGGCTTTTACCGGAGCCTACAAGGCTTCAGCAGGCAAGTTTGAGCAGGCTCAGGGCGGTACACTGCTGCTGGATGAAATCTCGGAAATGGATCTGGGCCTGCAGGCTAAACTATTGCGGGTACTGCAGGAAAAAGAAGTGGAGCGTCTGGGTGGTCAGGAACTGATCCCTCTGGATGTCAGAGTACTGGCAACATCCAACCGCAATATGCTCCAGCAGGTTCAGGAACATAAATTCAGGGAAGATCTGTTTTATCGTTTAAATGTTTTTCCTATTAATTTGCCGGATTTAAAAGACCGTAAAGAAGATATTATTCCGCTGGCACAGCATATAATCAATAAAATTGCCAAACAGAATGCCTGTGAAATCCCTCAGATATCTTCTGAAGCTGAACACAAATTACTTAATCATTCCTGGCCGGGAAATATCCGGGAACTGGATAATGTACTGCAAAGAGCCTTTATTCTGCATATTGACCATGTGATCACACCGGATGATTTATCTATGGAAGTTATTTCTGCGGGTTCGGTAGAACCGGCTTTTATAGCCGAAAGCATTATGACTAAGTCTGAATCCGGGGCGACTGTTACCAGTGCTGCACCGGTTGCATCAGGTGATGAAAGCGTATCCAGCTTAAATGATGAATTAAAAAACCGGGAATTTAATAAAATTCTGGAAATTTTGCATGCCACTATGGGTAACCGGAAAATGGCTGCAGAAAAACTGGGAATAAGCCAGAGGACCCTGCGTTATAAGCTGGCCAAAATGCGTGAGCATGGAATTACCGTTCCCGGTGGATTTGGCGCGAAAACTGCTTAATAAATCAGTAGAGCTTGAAAAAGCTGAAAATTTGACACTATTTACAGATTAAGGAAAAACCATGAGTAATGATATTAATATGTCCAGTATGCTGCTGCAGATGCGCTCTATGAGTGATATGGCATCCTCAGGTGTTACTCCTTTACAGGTAAATAACCAGGGCTTGCCGGGAGCGGCTGAGGCGGTCGGAGTTAAGACCGGTGAAGGTGACAGGGTTGAATTCAGTAGTCTGCTTAAATCAGCGGTACAGCAGGTCAATGCTATTCAGAAACAGTCTGCAGGCTTAAAAAATGACTTTGTTTCCGGCAAAGAAGGGGTGGATCTGGTGCAGGTGATGATTGCCTCAGAAAAATCCAGTGTCGCTTTTGGCGCCATGGTGGAAGTCAGAAACAAATTATTAAAAGCCTATGATGAAGTTAAAAATATTCGGGTTTAATACCAGGTCGTAAGTCGGGGATGGAGTAACAGGTAATGGCAGAAGAGGCAAAAACCAGCAGTAATAATACCATGCTGGCCTTACAGAATATCAGTGAATACCCATTATTACGTCAACTGGCCTTACTGGTCGGACTGACTGCCAGTGTGGCTTTAGGTGTTGCTATTGTTTTCTGGGCACAATCGCCCGATTATACCAGTCTTTATAATGATCTGCCTGATACAGAATTAACTCAGATTGCGGACTCATTAAAACAGTCAGGTATTAAGTACAAGCTGACTGCTGGCGGGATTATGGTACCGGCTAATGATGTGGACAGGGCCAGAATGCAGCTGGCAGCCCAGGGATTACCTAATATCAGGCCGGAAGGTTTTGATATCCTTAATCAGGAACAGAGTTTCGGCACCAGTCAGTTTATCCAGGCGGCACGTTATCAGCATGCCCTGGAAGAGGAACTTTCCCGTTCAATCAGTGCCTTAAGAAATGTCAAATCCGCCAGAGTGCATCTGGCCATTCCCAAAGAATCAGTTTTTGTCCGCAATCGTAAAAAGCCCAGTGCTTCAGTGGTGGTTAACCTGTATTCCGGGCATCGTATCAGTGATGAACAAATTTCAGCCATTACCTATATGGTTGCTTCCAGTGTGCCCAATCTGCTGGTTGAAGATGTCACTGTGGTGGATCAGATGGGACGTCTGTTAACGGATAAGGATGATAAACAGGCCATGCTGAATTCTGAGCAGCTGGAATACGCTAATAAAGTTGAACAGAATTATATTGACCGGGTCAGTAATATACTGACCCCGTTTTTAGGACGTCAGGGTTTTAAGGCTCAGGTCAGCGCTGAACTGGACTTTACCCGTATAGAAAAAACTTCGGAGATGTATAATCCGGATGTCGAAGCTACCCGCAGTAAACAGCAGTTAATAGAGCGGGTATCCGGCAACGGTGATGCCGGGGTTCCCGGTGCGTTATCCAACCAGCCACCTGGCGGGGCTATTGCACCGGAAAATGCCGGAACTGCAGGTGCGGGCGGTACAGAAGGCGAATCTGCCGGAGTCTTTAAAAACAAGGAAAGTATTACTCAGAATTTTGAACTGGATAAAACCATTAGCCACACCCGTTTGTCAACAGGTACCGTTAAACGGCTTTCCATTGCGGTAGTGGTTGATGATAAAAAAACAGTAGCAGAAGATGGTACTATAAGCAGTACACCGAGAGATGAAGAAGAGCTGAAACGAATCACCGAACTGGTCAAACAGGCTGTTGGCTTTAATGCTCAGAGAGGGGATAGTGTCAATATCATTAATGCCGGCTTTGTTGAAGCAGAGCAGGTAGAAGCCCTGCCGGAAATACCCGTCTGGGAACAGGCCTGGTTTATGCCGCTGGTTAAACAGGTATTGGCAGCTCTGGTGGTACTGTATATAATTTTTGGAGTCATTAAACCGGTATTTAAAAACCTTTCCAGACCGCATAAAGAAGTGGTCGGTGTTGAAGGAGAGGGCGTTGCGGGTGCAGCGGGTCAGGCGGCTCTGGAAGGCGGTGTTGGTGGAGAAATGGGTGAAGAAGCGGCCGATGCCCTGCCCAAACCGCCGGATGATTATGAAGTTCAGTTAGCCACTGCCCGAAAACTGGTGGTTGAAGATCCAAAAATTGCCGCTCAGGTCGTAAAAAACTGGCTGGCAGCCTAAACTAAAGCTATTAGTGAAACGATGAACGGCCTATAAGCCGAAAACAGACAGATAAATATTTGAGATTGTAAATATGGCCGATGAAAAACAACAGGATTCTGATGATCTGGAAGGGATCAAACAGGCGGCAGTCTTTTTAATGTCTGTCGGTGAAGAAGAAGCCTCTGAAGTACTCAAGCACCTGGGACCCAAAGAAGTACAGAGTATTGGTGAAGCCATGGCCACCATTAAAAATGTGGATAAGGACATGGCAACCGGTGTGCTGCAGAATTTTAATACCATTGTCGGTGGACAGACTGCCCTGGGTATGGGCTCAGAAGATTACCTGCGTAATGTCCTCAATAAAGCTCTGGGTAAAGATAAGGCTGGTGGTGTTATTGACCGTATCTTACTGGGGCGGCAGTCCAAAGGGCTGGAAGCACTGAAATGGATGGAACCGCGTTCAATTGCAGAAGTGATTCGTCTTGAGCATCCACAGATTATTGCCATTGTCCTTTCCTACCTGGAAGCGGATCAGGCCGGCCAGGTGCTTTCTCACCTGCCGGAAAATACCCGTGCTGATATTATGATGCGTATTGCCAGTCTGGATGCGATACAGCCGGCAGCGCTGTTTGAACTGGATGAGATCCTGGAAAAACAGTTTGCCGGCAATGAAGGCAATATTCGTTCCTCCAGTGTCGGTGGTATTAAAACGGCTGCGGATATTCTTAACTTTGTGGACGGTGCTGCTGAAGCCGCTATTATGGAAGGCATCAAGAGTGTTGATGAAGATCTGGGGCAGGAAATTGAAGACAGTATGTTTGTCTTTGACAACCTGGCCGAAGTGGATGATCGGGGTATTCAGGCACTATTGCGTGAAGTGTCTTCCGATATCCTTATTGTGGCACTTAAAGGTGCTGATGAAGCGGTTAAAGAGAAAATTCTTAAAAATATGTCCAAACGTGCGGCGGAAATGCTGCGTGATGATCTGGAAGCCAGCGGTCCTGTTAAACTCAGTGAAGTGGAAGATGCGCAGCGTGAAATTCTCAGTGTGGCAAGGCGTATGGCTGAAGCCGGTGATATAGCTCTGGGTTCAGGCGGTGACGAATATGTCTGATCGTCCGGGCAGTCGGGTTATCAGGGGGGATGAGCAGACTGTTTATGAGCGCTATGAATTACCTAATGTAAAATCCCGCCAGCAGAAAGAAAATGAACAGGCTGGTCTGGTGACGGCGGCTCAACTGGAAGCCCTGCAAAAACAGGCTTATGATGAAGGCTTTCAACAGGGTAAGGATGAAGGTTATCAGCAGGGTCTTGAACTGGGAAAGCAGGAGGGACATGCTCAGGGACTGGTTGAAGGTCAGGAAGAAGTCCAGCAGATTATTAAGCGCTTTGAACAGATCATCAAGTTCCTCAGTGAGCCGGTAGAAGAGGTGAACCTGGAAGTAGAAGAAGAATTACTGCTGCTGGCTATGGCCACTGCCAAACAGATTATTCGACGGGAAATTAATGCCGATCCCGGTCAGATCATTGCTGTTATTAAAGAAGGTATTGCGGCCCTACCTTCAGGAGCCAGTAAAATCAAAGTGTATCTGCACCCTGCAGATGCCGAAATTGCCCGTGAAAACCTGAAACTATCTGCTGAAGAACATTCTGAAAACGGTACCGAGGATGATGAACCTCTCTGGATGGTGATCGATGAACCGGTATTAACCAGGGGCGGCTGTCGTATTGAGTCCGAGTCTTCTCTGATTGATGCTACTATTGAAACCCGGGTGGCAGAAATAGCGGCCCAGATAATGGGCAGTGAGCGGATCAGTCGTCAGGAAGACTCTAATGATGATACGGAAACAGAAGCTGAAGATGAGTCATAAGTATGGACAGTGAAGATGCAATCTTACCAGATTTCAATTCCCATTGGCTGCAGCGTCTGAAAAATGCCCGTGAAATTATAGAAACCCAGCCGGTTGGTCTGACAGTAGAAGGGCGCCTGACACGTATGGTGGGGATGACACTGGAAGCGGTCGGCTGCCAGTCGGCTATTGGCGGTCGTTGTCTGGTTGAAGGCGTGGATAAGCAGCTGATTGAAACCGAGGTAGTGGGTTTTTCTGGCGATAAACTGTATCTAATGCCGACCACCGGAATTAGCGGTATTTTGCCCAATGCCCGGGTTATTCCAACCAGCAGTAGCTACCAGGTGCCGGTGGGCAGTATGTTATTAGGAAGAGTTATTGACGGGGCCGGCAATCCCCTGGATGGTAAAGGCCCTCTAAAAAATACCCATACCGCCCCACTCAGTGCGGAAACCATGAACCCCCTTGCCAGGGAACCCATCAGTACACCAATGGATGTCGGAGTCAGGGCAATTAATGCACTGCTGACCGTAGGGCGTGGTCAGCGTATGGGGTTATTTGCCGGTAGTGGTGTGGGTAAAAGTGTACTGCTGGGCATGATGACCAAATTTACCAATGCGGATGTTATTGTGGTTGGTCTGATTGGAGAACGTGGACGGGAAGTTAAGGAGTTCATTGAAAATATTCTGGGGCCTGAAGGCATGTCCCGTTCCGTGGTGGTGGCCGTTCCGGCGGATCAGTCACCTGTCATGCGTCTGCATGGCGCACAGGTTGCTACCAGTATTGCAGAAGATTTCAGAGATCAGGGTAAGCATGTGTTATTACTGATGGATTCTTTAACCCGCTTTGCTCAGGCTCAGCGTGAAATTGCCCTGGCTATTGGTGAACCACCGGCTACCAAAGGCTATCCGCCTTCCGTATTTGCCCGTCTACCGGCACTGGTGGAACGTGCCGGTAATGGTGAACAGGGCGGTGGTTCCATCACTGCATTTTATACTGTACTTACCGAAGGAGATGATCAGCAGGATCCCATAGCTGATGCAGCCCGGGCTATTCTGGATGGTCATATTGTATTATCCAGAGATCTGGCAGAAATGGGTCATTATCCTGCCATTGATATCGAAGCCTCCATCAGCCGGGTAATGTCCGAAATAGCGGATGAAGAACATCTTGAATATGCCCGGCGTTTTAAACAGATATTTTCAACCTATCAACAAAACCGTGATTTAATTAATGTTGGCGCCTATACTTATGGTACAGACAGAAATATAGATGAAGCTATAGAGCTGCAGCCCTCTTTAATGGACTTTTTACAACAGGGTATGAATACCGCAGTGGATCTGCAAGCCAGCCTGCACGACCTGGAGGTTGTAATGACACAACCCACACAACAACAGCAAATTATAAACAACCAACCGGCCGTCACCCCGGGTGCAGCATCCGCCAATGCCTATAAACAACAATAAACTATTAACTAAAACCTGAAACCTGACCCATGCCTAAACCCAAATCTCAGAGAATGCGACCTGTCAACCGGCTTGCTGATAAGCAGGAACAGCAGTCTGCCATTGTCTTTTCTCAGTGCCAGGCCAGAGTTCGGGAACTGGAACAGCAGCTTGAAAAACTGTATCAATACAGAGACGGCTATAATCAGCAAATGCTGGAACAGTCGCAGCGGGGGATGGGCAGCTATCGCCTGCAGGACACTCTGATGTTTATGAATAACCTGAACCAGAGTATCGAAACCATCCTCAACCAGATCCGGAAACAGAAAGAACTATGCATTGAAAAACGGGAAACCTGGATGAACATGCATAATAAAAAAAGAATCTATAACAAGGTCACAGAAAAATACCTCTACGAAGAACAACAACAGAAAAACAAACAGGAACAGAAAAACCTCGACGAACACAACCAGAACCTCTACCACAGAAAAAACACCAAACTATAAATCCCCCTCTATACTTTTCTCAACGCTCAACGCTCAACGCTCAACGCTCAACGCTCAACGCTCAATCCTATATTCCCCTTTAAACATCCATTCTAACTTCCCACTCTAACCCCCTAAAAACCATATATTTTCAATCCACATCAAAAGTTGGTACGCCAGTTGCATTATGTAGTATTAAAACGTACTCGTTAAATTTTTGACAGACATATGACAATGGATACAGCCACTTTACTTAATATAAAGCCAGACCCTGTAAAAAAGACGCAAAGCTTTGCTGCTAATACGTCTGACCGGTCTAACACTGCTGATAAGTCGCGGGAAAGCTTTAAATCTGCTTATAAGGAGCATCTTAAAGTGGAACCTGGAGATAAACAGTCAGAGGAAAGCAAATTGCCGCACAACGGCAATGACTTGCCAGACCGGGGGGCATCCAGGATAACAGATGAGCAATCAGAAGGTACAGAACAAAAACAGGCAGAAAATACTCCGTCAGGGGCTGAACAGAATGCTTCTGAAGTTAGTAAGGCAAACAATATACAGGAATCGATCGCTGTTGAGGAAAGTATTCAGTCAGCAACAGAAGGGACATATTTCGAAGATGAAGCTGTGTCGTCTATTGTTGCAGTAGCGTTAACGGATGAACAAAAAAAAGGTTCTGCATTAGATGTTAGTTCAGACCAGAAAGCAACACTATCAAAAGATAAAACAGAGTCATTGGTCTCTAAAGTATTAAACACTTTGCAGGATTCATTAAAAAATAATCAATCAGAAATGTCTGCAGCTGTTAAATCGGGTATGCAGGATGGTGGTCGAAGTGGAAAAGAATCTGCATTTGGACAGAGTATTGTCGATTTTCAGCAATATATGGAAAGCTCAAGGAATAAGGTTCTTAACGGGCAACCCATAAGCAGTATTAAAAATTTTGAAAATACACTTAAGTCTGAACAGTTAAACGGACAGATATTACAGACGGATAAGGCTGCTTCGCTTAACCAGATACCTGCTTCTATATCGGCTTCAAACATAAATAATCTGACCAGTACAGCTTCAACGAGCAGTATTCAGGGACTGTCTTCTGCTGTGGCAGGTTTTGATATTAAACCGGGTGTAGGTAAGCCGGGCTGGAGTCAGGCATTTAATAACCAGATTATTATTATGGCTGGTAATGGCATACAGCAGGCAAAACTAAAATTAAACCCGGTTCATCTTGGTCCGGTAGAAGTCAATATCAAGTTAACCAAAGAAACGGCTGTCATTAATTTAAGTTCCGTACAGGTCAGTACACGTGATGCTATAGATGGGGCTATCCCACGGTTAAAAGAAATGCTGAATGAGAATGGATTTTCACAGGTTGATGTGAATGTGTCTCATCAGGATAAACAGGCGCAGCAGGAAGCTGCCAATCTTAATAGAAGTTCAAGTCAGGAACGTTCAAACAATGAGCATGGTAATTCCACTATGCCAGGTGACGAACAATTATCAGAACTAGGCGATGAGCAAGGAAATGACGGTTTACTGTCGAAAAATCTGGCTCAGAGTTTAAATATTGTTGATTACTATGCTTAAGGAGAATAACAATGGCACAAGTAATAAATACTAACATCTATTCATTAAACGCACAGCGTAATTTGAATAAAACTTCAACCCAGTTACAAACGGCTTTGCAGCGACTGTCTTCCGGTTTACGGATTAATAGCGCTAAAGATGATGCGGCCGGGCTGGCCATTGCTTCACGTTTTACTGCCCAGATCAGAGGTTATAATCAGGGAGTGCGAAATGCTGCGGATGCCATCTCACTGGCTCAGACAGCTGAAGGTGCTTATGATGAATTAGCTAATAATTTACAGCGTATTCGTGAACTGGCTGTTCAGGCCGCCAATGCGACCAATAGTTCCACTGACAGGCTGGCGATTCAGACTGAAATTTCAGATTTGAAATCTGAAATTTTGCGTGTCACGCATACCCAGTTTAATGGTGTTGAAGTTATCGGGCAGGATGCCGGCTCTTTTTATTTTCAGGTTGGGCCTAATGGTATTCGTTCTGTAGATGGTATTGTAGTTAATACTATTGATGTTACACAGAATGCTCAATTTACCGCTATGCAAGGTACTTCTGCAACGGTTTATGTTACAGGTGCAACAACCATTGGCCAAATGACAAATGCTGCTTTAAGTCTAATTGGACGTACAGATAACTTGTTACAGGTTATTAATACTCAACGGGCAATACTTGGTGCAGTTCAGAATCGTTTTGAATCGGTTATTAGAAATGGTGAAAACATCTCCGAACAACTTTCAGCATCCCGTTCCCGTATTCAGGATGCAGATTTTGCCAAGGAAACTGCGGCATTGACCAAAGCCCAGATTCTACAGCAGGCGGGTACTACGGTACTATCTCAGGCTAATGCGGTACCTCAAAGTGTTCTGGCCCTGTTGCAGGGTTAAGCTAAAACTGATCTGGTGACGTTTAGCTGGTTTTATAGAGGTATAAAAGGATAAAGGGTATGACTACCATACAACAACATCTTATTACCGAAAATCAGGCCCGAGGCAGAAATGAGGGGGAGCCGTCTCATGCACGATTACAGGCCATAAATAACAGTACTGGAGAACCTGGCTCAAGTACTGTTAATATTTCCTGGCAGGCAGTAATGCGTTTAAGTGCATTTGAACAGCAGAAAATACAGGATAAGGATCGAATAACTGCTAAAACGGAACTCTTAAAACCGGGAGCCGCACAGGATTCTGAACGATCTGCATTAACAGAACAGCTTCAGTCTAATTTTACTGAAGGTAATTTATCTGTTCTTCCGGATAATATAGCAGGCATGTTATCAGAAATTGAGCAGAACCTGGTACAGACAACTGAACCCGGATATAAGCATTTACGTAATTTACTTTCAAATCAGTCTAATACCTTGTCTGAGCCGGAGCAACTGCAGGAAATAATACGCAGGGAAAAATATTTTCTGGGCAGACGTAAAGCGTTTATGGACAGTTCAGAATTTCAAAGTTACAGTCAGGTTCTTAACCAGTTCTCTAATATTCTGCAGCGTGAACTGGTTTTTTAAGCATTCTAAAAAAATATTCAGCTGCAGCATGCAAATTCATTCTTTTTGTTCTATACCTTAATTTATATTGTTTTTTATCCACTAAAAATTAAAGATTTTTGGTGCCGTGCCGAAACATCCTTTAAGCCCTTTATATTTAAATTAATGATTAGAGACAAAGTTATGTCCGTTGATCAAAAAAACATGGAAGCCAGCGCCCGGCAGTTCCTGGCCGTTGCATCGGTTCAGGCGGAGTTATTTGCTGTTAAACAGATTTCCAAACGCATTTCACTTAGTGCTAAAAATGCCAAGGCCATTGCCGCCAGGGCCGGCAGTCAGGCGATGGGCTTTCATCCAATTACCGATTTTATTGATGATGTAGCTATTAATATTACGCAACTGGTGGAAAAAATTAATGCAGAAGCCTTAAAACTCTCCAGTTTTGCCATTGCCAACCGTAACAGAAGTAAAACCATTGAAGAAATGAAAGTCTCGTCCCGTAACATGGTTAAATATGCTGATCACAATGGTATGAAAAAGCGTATTGAGGAACTGGAAAAAAAGAAAAAACAGTTTATGGTGGATTATAAGCGTAAAAATGGTGACCTGCTGGAACTTCTGGCCGAAATAAGAAACCAGTTACAGGCCGCCGAAATGATCTGCACTACTTCCCGTACCGAAGCTACCCGGGCCGGAGATTTTCAGTCCAATCTTGAGGTGGTTGCTGATGAAGTATCACTGGCGGTAAATAATATTAAAGAAACTCTGCAAAGCAGCAAATACCATCTGTCACAGCTGTCTTTAAGATAAGCGGTTGGCAGGTTAAAGAATATAAAGAGAACAGATAAATGATTACACAGACATTATATGACGGTAGTTATCAATGGATTGTTATGGGGCGCGATCCGGACAAGCCGGAAAAAATTATCGACACCAATCAATATATGGTTATTGACGGTGATCGTACCCTGTTAATTGATCCCGGCGGTATGGAAATATTTTCTGCTGTTCTGGCTGCAACTCTAAGTGTTTCAAAGTTAGAGCATATTACCGATATATTTGCCTCTCATCAGGATCCGGATATTATTTCTTCCCTGGGGCTCTGGCATGAGATGTTGCCGGATATTAATCTTCATGCATCAAACTTATGGGAAGGTTTTCTCAGGCATTTCAGCAGTGGTGATGTTAATTACGTGCCAATTCCTGACAAGGGAGGGAGTATACGACTGGAAACCACTGAACTGCAGTATATCCCGGCACATTATCTGCATTCTTCAGCGAATTTTAATATCTATGATCCAAAAGCCAGAATTTTAATGAGCGGTGATATTGGTGCAGCCCTGGAAGCCCCCGGCAGCCCTATGTATGTGGATGATTTCGACAGCCATAAGGAAAAAATGCAGTTTTTCCATAAACGCTGGATGCCGTCTAATGAAGCTAAAAAAGACTGGATCCGGCGGGTACGGGATCTGGATATTGATATTATGGCGCCCCAGCATGGCCGTTTATTTAAAGGTGATGATGTCAAACGCTTTCTGGACTGGTTTGAAGATCTGGATGTCGGGATTGCCATTCACGGTAGTTAAAAGCAGAATATTAACCATGATTAAAAGCCTGCTTAAAGCAGGCTTTTTTCCTGTCTTATTATAGTCGTATTACAATAGCACCTTGAAAAATAATTATTCAGCCAAATATACTTTTTATTGAGTTGAATATAAGTGATAGGTGATATACCATATGAGCGTTCAAAGTACTATTGAAACCAAGCTGTCAGAAGCCTTTTCTCCTGATTATCTACGGGTAGAAAATGAAAGTCACATGCATAATGTGCCTGCGGGTTCAGAAATGCACTTTAAGGTGCAGATTGTGACCGATGAGTTTTCCGGCATGATGTTAATAAAACGTCACAGAGCTGTTAATAAGGTACTTGAAGAAGAACTCGCAGGTCCTATCCATGCCCTGTCCATTCATGCGTTCACCACTGAAGAATGGCAGAAACGCAATGGTGAAGTGGCGGATTCGCCTCCCTGTCATGGCGGCGGCAAATAAATTTTACTAATTTAAGCACATGCTTAAGAAACTGTTTAAGGAACTATTATGGCGACCATAGAAGTAACCGCTGAAAATTTTAATGATTTAATTAAAGACAATGACTTTGTGATTGTTGACTTCTGGGCGCCCTGGTGTGGACCCTGCAAAGGTTTTGCTCCAGTCTATGAAGAATTGTCAGAAAAATACCCTGATATTGTCTTTGCCAAGGTGAATACTGAAGAAGAGCAGCAGTTAGCAGCCGAATTTCAGATCCGTTCTATTCCAACTTTAATGCTGTTCCGTGAACAGATTATTTTATTTGCCCAGCCCGGTGCCCTGCAGGGTTCACAGCTGGAACAGGTCATAGAACAGGCTAAAGGTCTGGATATGGATCAGGTCCGAAAAGACATCGAACAGCAGCAGGCTGAACAGGCCACTAAACAGTAAATCTGCCTATTAAGGCTCTGCTTTTGCAGAGCCGTTTGTGGAAATAATGGATGAAATTTTACGGCAAGCCGATTGAACCTGATCAGGCTGAAAAAACAGGTGTACTTCTGGTCAATCTGGGGTCCCCTGATGCCCCGGATGGTCCTTCAATCCGGCGTTTTCTAAAAGAATTTCTCTCCGATCACCGGGTCATTGAAATCCCTCAGCCGATCTGGCAGATTATCCTGAATCTTTTTATCCTGCCGTTTCGTCCCCGTAAACTGGTACCCTTATACCAGTCTATCTGGACCGATGATGGCTCGCCCCTGGTGGCCATTGCTGAACAACAGAAGCAGAAGCTGGAAAAAAAGTTTCAGGAAGCAGGCAAAAAGGATATCTGTTTTGCCCTGGCCATGCGTTACGGCCAACCGGAGATCCGTTCCGCCCTCAAGCAGCTGGCTGAACAAAATGCCCGGAAAATTCTGATTTTTCCAACGTATCCCCAGTATTCCGGCACTACCACAGCCTCTATTTTTGATGCAGTCACTAATGAATTACAGCACTGGCGCTGGGTACCTGAACTGCGTTTTATTAATCAATACCATGATGACCATGCCTATATTAAAGCACTGGCGAATTCGGTCAGAAACCACTGGCAACAACAGGGACAGGCTGACAAACTGATTATGTCCTTTCACGGCCTGCCAAAATTCTGCCTGGATAAAGGCGATCCCTATTACCATCAATGCCATAAAACCGCCCGTTTACTGGCCGAAACACTGGGTCTGGATGAACAACAATGGCAATTAACTTTCCAGTCCCGCTTCGGCAAAGCCGAATGGTTAAAACCCTATACCAGCGCCACCCTAAAAGAATTAGCAAAGCAGGGCACCCAGTCCGTTGACGTGATCTGTCCCGGCTTCGCCATCGACTGCCTGGAAACCCTGGAAGAAATAGCCGTAGAAAACCGGGATGTGTTTATAAAGGCTGGCGGAAAACAATATCGTTATATTCCGGCTTTAAATGCGACAGAGGAGCATATTGATGTGCTGGCGGGGGTGATTGAGCAGCATACGAAAGGTTGGGGGAAAGAAAGCGTTCAGCGTTCAGCGTTCAGCGTTCAGAAA
>JALVDE010000070.1 GCA_027009375.1 Gammaproteobacteria bacterium | reverse complement strand
TCATTTTACACCTATTTCAGCTGATAAACGGGATCATTCAACCAGTCAATAATAGCCAGTTCAAGATCAGCTTCTATCATCAAATTATTACCTGGAATAACCAGAAAAAGAGACTCTATTGTCTTATTATTTTTTGAAAAATTACGGAGTTCTTTTACCACCTTTTCAATTCCTGAAACAGAAATATTGGCTTTTTTCATCCCTCTCCCGTGAGCAAAATGATTAACTAATTGCTGACGTTTAATTAAAGTAGCTGAAGTAATCCATGAGATTCCTCCCACCCATCCTTTAACATTCGGAGGATTAAAAAGAGTCTGTCCCAGGCTCTTCGTTGCATGGGCTAACAATTGAGTATTCATTTTTTTTATCCCGAAAAAACGCAGTAAACCGACCAAAAGTTCAACTGGAGACTTGATCATTTGTCCTCTGTTTTCTTCAGCCCAGAAGTCATCACTATTTAATATGCGTCGAAGTAATGGTTTTATCTCAAAGTCCGACTGTTCAAATTCACTCGCCCAGAGTTTAATTTTTTCTGGATCAGGTGTATCTGAAATAAATTCAAGCCATAATTTTTTTGTTATCCATTGAGATGATGCAGAGTTTGAAAGAATGATGTTAATAATATCATCACCATTTAAAAAACCTTTTTTTCCAAGAAACTCCTTCTCACCCCAATCATGCTGACGTCTCCTGAATTGAAATTCTCCTGTTTTTCGATTCACACTCCAGCCTGTAAAAGCACGTGCCACCTCCTTGATATCTTGTTCTGTATAATGGCCTTCTCCCAGAGTAAATAGTTCCAGCAGTTCCCGGGCAAAGTTTTCATTTGGGTGATCCTTTTTATTTTTCTGTCCATCCAGATAGAGGATCATGGCAGGATCTCGAATTATTCCCTTAAGCATTGAGCGATAATTTCCCAGTCCATATTGACGAAAAAGGAGTTGTTGTCGATACATTAAGACGGAAAATTTAACTTTATTGATAGCGGAGACAAAATGGTTATGCCAGAATAAAACCATTTTCTCAGTCAGAGGTGAATGGGTCCGAAGCATTTCATCAAACCACCATGCCTGTAGCTCAAGAGCACGCTTGCGCTGTGCCTTACGAAACTTTTTCTTTTCGTCTGGGCCGGCCTGTTTTAACCTCACCACATTAGAAGGGATCCTGCTTATATTATCAGAAGGGGGGTTCTGTGGCCTGGTTTGAATACCATTAAGCAGAAATTCAATGGATTGCTGTCGATTGAGCGGCAGCAATTGTTTTATTTCAGATAATGAACCGCCAAATCCGGTTCTTGAAAGTAAATGTTTTGACTCTGACAAGGTTAAAGCAGATGCATCTGTTATAGCAAAAACAATAATAATAAGACAATGAATAAAACAGACACACATTATTTTGAAATAACCAATTGAATTGACAATCTTCATAAAATTTATGCTTCTACTAAAGCCTGTATCTTTTTTAATAAGGTAACACTTTAGATGTTTTAAAACCAGACACTATGACTAGTTACCCATTAAGTCAATTAGCGTTTTTTTGTATTTTCTTCTTGTCTTTCATAGTTGATTTTCTAATAATTATTTATCTTTATAGAGTATTTTTTCATTAGCATGATTATAATTGAGCCAATCTTTATTTTAATAGCCACGTATTATTTAATCTGCTCTGGTTCTGTACTGGTTTCATTCATTGGCACTGTTAATACTCTGCATACAGTACATATGGAAAGCCGGACTCTGTTGCATCAGGTACTCAAAATCTTGTCTCTGTAAACAGAAACAGATAGTGCTTTTCTGTGCTATCAATGGCGCAGGCACTTTAACCCCTTTCAGCAGCCAGCATAGGGAAAAACTGTCTCCCGTACTAAATCTAATGTCTGTCCCCTCCAGATGCACAAGACCATATTTAATAATATACAGGCAGTTCACCGTGCCGTCTGAAGGCTGTAAAATGGTTTTACCTTTAGCATAAAAAGCCTGCTCAAGATGCTTGGTCAGGTATTCATGATGCACCGACAACAAGGATTTATAAGGTTCATGATGGTTTATAAACTGCATTACCGGATCTAATGTGTTTAATAATTTGTCCATTATATATTTTTCCTAAAATTGTATTGATTGTTGGTATAAGGCTTATAACAAAAAATCATTTTCTAAGTCAGAGGATAATGGGTCCGGAGCATCCCATTAAACCACCATGCTTGTTGTCAAAAGTAAACCACCACATCGAGTTCTACACTTTGATAAAAATTCAGACTTTCAGAGCTGATCCTATGATGGCTCACCTTTCAAATCATTTAGCGATGATTTTTGTATTTTCTTTGTGCCTTTAATGGATGATTCTTAGCCTGGCGATGAATTTTCCTGGTTTTATATGGATTCCTTTCAGCTCTTTTATATAGCTTTTTTGTTGTACCTGGGCGATTAGATGCATCTTTAAATAATTGATTGCTCCGGTTACCCGAAATAAGCCGATCTTTACCCAAAGCTTTAGCCGCTTTCTGGTGCTTCTCGGCAGCACGTTTGGTTGCGCCAAGTTGACCATCAGGACGTGTTGCTAACCATTTTCTATGTGAGTAGGCATCTTTAGAAAGTTCAGGATGATTGTTTAATAATTGTTTATTATTATAGAGCGTTTTTGCAATAGCTGGATTATTATTAAGCCATTCTTTATTTTTATATATTGCTCTGGAAACCTTAGGGTGGTCATCAAGATAGTCTGCATTATCAATAAGCTGTTCAGCTACCTTAGGATGTTTTTTTAAATAATTTAAATCTTCGAACCATTGTTTACTGGAATTTGGAACCTGTCTTTGATACTGGGCTTCAAGCTCAGGGTGTTCAGCCACATAATTTTTCCAGTCCGCCTGAACCAGATGACTGCTTAAACTGAATAGTGCAACAATACTAATTATGCTTTTGTTTTTCATGATAGACTCCTTATAACAATCTATTTTGGTTTTGGTTTTTGTCTTATTAATCTAAAAAATATATTTTGTCGTTTTAAAATTTTTACAATTTTTACCCTTTGTTCAGGGTTTAGTTCAGCCATTAATATTTTAAAATTAGCAGTGACTTTTTGACGATAACGTAACTGGTTCTTTGACATCTCCTCCAGTATATGAGGTAATTCTTTATCCTCATTTAATAAAGACTGCCAGTAGTGTTCCAGCAACTCCTCATCTTTTTGTTTATAGTTATCTGTCAGGATAAAAACATCCTTTTTCAACTTCTGAAATAAAACTTTTTGATCCTTGGAAAGTTCTAACCGTTGTTGTAAAAGCTGTTGTCTTTTTTCAGGTGATTGACTTAAATTATTTAAGTTTTTGCCTGAATAAATAAATCCCACAATAAAAGCGATATTAAGTGACAAAGAAATAAATAAAGCCGATTTTAACCAACGCATCAGACATGACTCCTGCTATGATCTTCCGGAGTATTGACTATTATGATTTCATCAAATAATAAGACATCCACTTTTTCAGTGTTTAGCCTGGTTGTCATACCCAGCTCAAATCCAATAATCAGGACAAGGGCAAATGCCGAACTCAGTCCCAGGCCAAAGCTTAGATTCCTCTTATTAATTAATGAGAAAATCGTCATAAGCCAGTTTTGACCTTTTGATTTGTTCTGCTCTGAAACAATATTTTTCAGTGCTTCAAGAGACTGCTTATCAGGTTTCTCTAAATCAGAACGTTGATGTGCTGCCTTGATGACTATTAAGGTCTCAAGCGCTTCATCATCCCATGCTAATCTCGCTTCAACTTTTTTTCGTTCACTTTCATCCAGTTGATTATTAATATAACTGGCCAGGATTCCTTCATTAACGGGAAAATCAAAATTCTCCCGGTCCCGATTACTGGAAAACCCTTTTTTACATAAATTCAGCAGTTTCTGCTCATTTTGCTTAAGTTCTGTCATATTCTTATTCGCTTATTTAAGTTTACGGATTGTTTGTATAAAACATCCCCATGCACATAAAAAATTTTTAATATATTTACTAAATCATCACTTTTTATCTGATAAATTAAAATGTTCTCTTAATTTGGCCAAAGCTTTGTGACGAAGACTACGTACAGTTTGTGGACTGATTGATAGCATATCAGCGACATCTGAGACATCCATATCCTTTTCATAGATCAAACGTATTACCAGGCGTTGCCTGTTGGATAATAATTCTAAGGGTATTTCAATTTTTTCTGACGGATTAACAGGCACAACTACCGGTTGTTTTTTATGTTCATCATCCAGAGGAATGGTTGATATTGATTTCTTGCGCAAGCGATCAATTACTTTATTCCTGGCAATGACACCACACCAGGTTGAGAATTGGCTATGTTGAGGATCATATAACTTAAGTACATGAAAATTATCTTTATAGAAGTGGATAAAAATATCCTGAAGAAAATCAGAAATATCATCTGTTGACTGGTTATAATGTATCAGTGTTTTTTTTATGATATGCAGCAGCAGTGGTGAAATTTGCTCAACAAAAAGATCCCATGCTTTTTTATTACCTTGTATAAGTTTGTCAATATCAACTGGATTCAAATGTTCTGTCTCTTGTTTTACCCTCTTGTATTAACAGAGTATACGAAAAATAACAGAACAACATCCACGATTCTCTATTTATTCTGCCCTGGTATAGCCTTCCTTTATCCAGTCAGTCATACCCATTCTGGCGATCTGTACATGACTGAAGCCATGTTTTAATAATAGTTGTGCCGCCTTGCTGGATTTTCTGTCAGTTCTGCAGATGGTTACTATGGTTTTATCTTTATTGTTCTTTAACCGTTCTGTTAATTCAGGAATTTCTTGTTCTAACTGTTCCACCGGCAATAACATCGAACCCTCAATATGTCCCTGTTCTCCATAATAATCTTCTTCAGTACGTACATCCAGCAAGAGTAAGTCTTCACTATTATCAAGCCGTTGTTTTAATTCAGACACCGGGATCATTTTTTTATTCAGACTCCATTGCCTGATAAATCGAGGC
>JALVDE010000069.1 GCA_027009375.1 Gammaproteobacteria bacterium | reverse complement strand
AATGGCATAACCCGGACGTACAATCCAGGCATTTTCAAAGCCTTTCATGGAGCGGACAAAGGCTAACTGGATATCAAAGGGCAGACTGGTGGATATGCCGTTGGGATACACTTCATGGGTTTCCAGACCTTCCGGCTCCACAAAGATCTGATGCGAATCCTTGTCTGCAAAACGATTTATTTTATCTTCAATGGAAGGACAATAGCGCGGCCCTACCCCTTCAATCACCCCGGTAAACATAGGGGAACGTTTAAAACCAGAGCGGATAATATCATGAGTTTTTTCATTGGTATGGGTAATATAACAGCTGATCTGTCTGGGATGATCATCTGGTTTACCTAAAAATGAAAAGGTCGGAATGGGTGTATCGCCAGGCTGTTCCTGTAATACGGAATAATCAATGGTGCGCCCGTCTATTCTGGGCGGGGTGCCGGTTTTAAGGCGATCCACTCTGAAGGGTAATTCCCGTAAACGTTGTGATAATTTGTTGGACGGCGGATCTCCTGCACGACCACCCTGATAGTTTTCCAGACCGATATGGATCAGGCCGCCTAAAAAGGTTCCGGTGGTCAGCACTACGCTTTTCGCCCGGAACTTAAGCCCCATTTCCGTTTCAACACCCACTACCTGTTGATTTTCAACAATCAGATCGGTTACGGCCTGCTGAAACAGTTTTAAATTTTCCTGATTCTCCAGAGCATAACGCACAGCGGCTTTATACAATACTCGATCCGCCTGAGCACGGGTAGCCCTTACCGCCGGGCCTTTGGAGGCATTCAGCCGCCGGAACTGAATACCGCCTTTATCAATAGCTCTGGCCATTAAACCACCCAGGGCATCAATTTCCTTAACCAGATGCCCTTTACCGATACCGCCAATAGCCGGATTACAGGACATCTGCCCCAGAGTTTCAATATTATGTGTGATCAGTAAAGTACTGGCACCCATCCGGCTGGCCGCCATAGCCGCCTCAGTGCCGGCGTGACCGCCGCCTATAACAATGACATCAAACTGATCGCTGTAAAACACGTTTTGCTCCGTAATGCTTTTTTTTATAACTAAAAGCAGTATTATAAAACATTAGAGGATGTTTATCTTTTAAATAATTATTTCGTTTCTGTCTTTGAAGCCATACACAATATGATAAACTCATAACAACTTAACCATAATGGAGTATTCGCCTCAGCGATAACCCAATGACCCAGGACACGCATCTGCACCGAAAAGGTACACTGGCCATAACACTGGCGGCCATTGTTATTATTCTTAGCGGAGTAAAATACGCAGAAAATATTATTTCTCCCATGCTGATTGCCCTGTTTATTACGGCCATCAGTGCCCCGGCCATGCTCTGGCTGACTCAGCGTAAAGTCCCTTCAGGTATTGCCGTCACGCTTATTATTTTTAGTATTGTTACTTTTGGTGTTATTGTCACGTCCGTATTAAGCACATCCATACACCGCTTTTCCGATAACCTGCCTGAATATCAGGAGCGCCTGCAGCTTATTACTCAATCCATGGTATTTTCCCTGAATAAAATCGGGCTGAATATTAATATCGATGAAATGGTACAGACAGCTAATCTGGGCAAGGTTATGGGCTTTGTCGGTTCTACTTTTAATCAGTTTCTGGGCGCCCTGACCAATATTTTCCTGATTTTAATGATGGTGATCTTTTTGTTGCTGGAACTGGGCTCCTTTAATAACAAGTTCCGGTTAATTTCCAGTAATCCAGGTCAGACTATGGCCAATTTATCTGATGTTACCGGCACCATTAATAAATATTTTAAAATTAAAACCATCACCAGTATTATTACCGCCATTCCCATTATTTTGGTATTAAGTCTAATGGGTATTGATTTTCCCTTATTATGGGGCCTGGTGGTTTTTCTGCTTAATTTTGTACCCAATATCGGCTCCATTCTGGCGGCTGTACCCGTTATTTTACTGGCCCTGGTTCAGTTTGGTTTTGTTGCCGCTGCAGAGGTTATTATTCTGTATCTTCTGGTCAATAATATTGTAGGTAATTTTCTGGAGCCAAAATTAATGGGACGCAATCTTGGGCTTTCCACCCTGGTGGTGTTTTTGTCTTTGGTATTCTGGGGCTGGCTGTTAGGGCCTGTGGGTATGTTTTTGTCCGTACCGTTAACCATGACACTAAAAATTATCATGGATAATAATGACAATACCCGCTGGATTGCTATTCTATTAAGCAATGATGCAGAAATAGAACAGGCATAAACACAAAGCCCATGATGGAAAAACTGTTACAAACCGCCGGTACCATTATCTCAGGCAAGGAACAGCAGCTGAAACTGGCTATTGCCTGCCTGCTGGGCCGCGGTCATTTACTGATTGAAGATTTACCGGGTATGGGTAAAACCACCCTGGCTCATCTGCTGGCCCGCCTGTTTGATTTACAGTATTCCCGCATCCAGTTTACCAGTGACATGCTGCCGGCCGATATTATCGGCATCTCCATATTTGATAAAAACTCATCAGAGTTTCGCTTTCATCCCGGGCCGATATTCACTCAGCTGGTACTGGCCGATGAAATCAACCGGGCCACGGCCAAAACCCAGAGTGCGCTGCTGGAGGCCATGGAAGAAAAACAGATCACTATGGATGGTAATACCTATCCGCTGGAAGAACCTTTTTTTGTTATTGCCACTCAGAATCCCCATACCCAGATGGGCACCTTTCCCCTGCCTGAATCCCAGCTGGATCGGTTTTTAATGCGTATCAGCCTGGGCTACCCGGATCGTAAAACAGAACGGGATATTTTAAGCGGCGCCGACCGGCGGGAATTACTTAAAACCATTAAGCCGGTATTTAATACCAAACAGTTACTGACCATGCAGGCTCAGATCCGTCAGGTACATGTTTCCTCCGCCCTGCTGGATTATGTTCAGGACATTCTGGATTTTTCAAGGCACAGCACACACTTTTTAACCGGCCTGTCTCCCCGTGCAGGCCTGGCCCTGTTACGTTCTGCCCAGGCCTGGGCTTTTATTCATCACCGGGAAATGGTCATACCGGATGATATTAAAGCCGTACTGGCCTCAGTCATACTGCATCGCCTGGTGGCCAATTCTGATCAAAACAACAGTGAACAACAGATTATGACCCTGTTTAATGAAATCCCGATCCCCTGATGCCTTATAGCCTGATTTAATTTTGCCGGATCTTCTTAATGGATATAGTAAACAAACTCCAAAGGCTGTTACTTAAACGAATCCATCCCCAGGACAGTTTTACCCTGAAGTCCCGCAATATTTATATTCTTCCCACCCGGGAAGGTTTTATTTTTGCCCTGCTGATCCTGGTTATGCTGGCCGCCGCTATTAATTTTAATAATTCCCTGATTTTCTTTTTTACCTTTCTTATGGCTTCCGTGGCGGTTATTTCCATGTATATGACTCAGCAGAACCTGCTGGGTCTGCAGTTTTCTATTGGTTATGTCAGCCCAGTTTTTCTGTTTCAGCCTGTGGTTATTCCTTTAAATATCAGCACTTCAAGGACACGTTATTCCATTGCTGTTACCCTGCATAATAATAAAGATGATCCTGCTGTATATACCGATGTTAAAGAACATGAAATTTCGACTGTCCATTTAATTTCTTCTACGCACAAACGCGGTTACTTTAAATTAAAACCGCTAGTGATTGCCAGCCGCTTTCCCCTGGGTCTGTTTCGAGCCTGGGCTAATATTGAATTAACTCAGGACGGTATTGTGTATCCGGCTCCTGAAGAGGTACACAACTTTGTTCCGCATCAGGGCGGAGAAAGTGAAGGCAGTAATCCCTATGGCAGGGGCATGGAAGATTTCAGCGGTTTTAAAGACTATCAACAGGGTGAACCTTTAAGTCATATTCACTGGAAAGCTTATGCAAAAGAACAGGGCCTGCTCAGTAAAACATTTTCCGGCAGCAGTCACCGGGATTACTGGCTTAACTGGTCCGAGTTATCCGGCCATACTGAACAGAAACTCAGTCAATTATGCCGTTTAATTATTGATGCTGAACAAAACGGTGATCGTTACGGCCTGATACTGCCTGGAAAAACCATCAATATCGGCACAGGTCAAAAGCATTACCATAACTGCCTTAAGGCATTGGCACTTTATGGTTGAAAGCTTTTTGTTAGCTGATGGCTATTTATTGGCTGATGGCTTTTTATTAGCTAAAGGCTCTGTATTGGCTGATGGCTCTAATTTTAAGAAATACTGAGTAGTAGACCATTGATTAAATCTTTTTCTATAAAAAACTTATTAAATTCTGCTCCCGGTATTTACAGCCTGTTACCTGCGGTTCTGTTTTTTACTATGCTGCCGCTGTTAATAACTATAAGTCCCTTAATCAGTTTATTTATTATTGCAGTGCTATTCTGGTCTTTTTTACACAGTCTTGGACGGGTTCATTTGCCGGGCCGGATCATACGTTTTTTTCTGGTATTGGTTGCTCTGTTTTTACTCATTAGCCAGTACGGTTTTATTTTTTCTCAAAAAGCCTCTCTGGCTCTGTTTTGCTTAATGTTAACACTCAAATTTATGGAAATAAAAAATGAGCTGGACAGACGAAATATCTTTTTAATTATCTTTCTGGGTTATTTTATTATTATTACCCATTTTCTTAACAGCCAGGATTTTTTATTAGGCCTCTATGCTCTAATCAATACCTTTATTCTCAGCTTATTACTGGTAGCCTTTAATCGAAATCCCCAGGACAGCCTGACTATTAAAACCAGTCTTAAACTGGTCAGTAGTATTTTTTTTAAAGCAGTGCCTTTTGCTATTGTGCTGTTTTTATTTTTCCCGCGTATTCCCGGTCCTTTATGGAGTTTACCGGAAGACGGACAGATAAATAAAACCGGTATTTCTGACAAAATGTTTCCTGGCAGTGTATCTGAACTGGTGGACTCTGATGAAATTGCATTTAGGGTTGATTTTGTTTCTCAGCTTCCTGCCTCAGACAGACTGTACTGGCGCGGTCCTGTTCTTACTCAGACCGATGGTTTTTTA
>JALVDE010000068.1 GCA_027009375.1 Gammaproteobacteria bacterium | reverse complement strand
CAAATTCTGTATCATAAACACCCCTTAGATATTGTTATTATTATGTCGTAATACCGCTGTGTCTTAACAGGGCATCTATTTTCGGCTTGCGCCCGCGAAAGCGTACAAACAGAGTCATAGGATCTTCCACTCCGCCCTTTTCCAGAATAGTATGCATAAATTTTTCACCGGTTGCCCGGTCAAATATACCATTTTCCTCAAACAGGGAGAATGCATCGGCCGATAATACTTCCGCCCATTTATAGCTATAGTAACCCGCCGCATAGCCGCCGGCAAAAATATGTGAAAAACTGTGCTGAAAACGGTTAAAGGCCGGCGGCTTAAATACCGATATCTGATCCCGCACCTGATCCAGGGTCTGCTGTACCTGTGGCTGACCATTAAGCTGGTCATTCATGTGCAGATTAAAATCAAACAGGCTGAATTCCAGCTGCCGGATCATCTGCATACCGGACTGGAAGTTTTTGGCGGCCTGCATTTTTTCAAACAGCTCATCCGGCAAAGCCTCACCCGTTTTATAATGACAGGCCACAAGATTCAGTGACTCTTTTTCCCAGCACCAGTTTTCCATAAACTGGCTGGGCAATTCCACCGCGTCCCATGGCACACCATTAATACCGGATACCCCGGCAAAATCCACCTGAGTCAGCATATGGTGCAGGCCGTGGCCAAATTCATGGAACAGGGTGGTGACTTCGTCATGGGTAAACAGCGCCGCTTCATCACCAATGGGCGGCGTCAGGTTGCAGGTCAGGTAGGCCACCGGGATCTGTACCACACCCTGATCCGCATGGCGTACAATACATTCATCCATCCAGGCACCACCGCGTTTTTGCGGCCGGGCATATAAGTCCAGATAAAACTGCCCCCTTAAGGTACCGTTCTGATCGGTAATTTCATAAAAACGGACATCAGGGTGCCAGGTTTCCACCCCGGCTACGGGTTCAATACGGATACCATAAAGGCGCTTTACAATGGCAAACAGACCTTCAATAACCCGGTGTTCGGGAAAATAAGGTTTCAGCAGTTCCTGGGATATTTCGTATTGATGATGTTTCAGCTTTTCAGCCACATAGTTAAGATCCCAGGCCTGCAGTTCCTCCATTTCCAGATGTTCCGCAGCAAACCGTCTCAGCTGCTCAATATCCTGCAGGGCATTATCCCGGGAACGATCCGCAAGCTGCTGCAGAAAATCAATCACCTCGTCCGTGGATTCGGCCATTTTAGTGGCCAGGGAATATTCCGCATAGTTTTTAAAACCCAGTAAATGCGCCATTTCCTGACGTAACTGCACAATTTTTTCCATATTTTCGGTATTGTCCCAGCGCCCGGCATCAGGCCCCTGATCGGAAGCTCGGGTACTGTATGCGGTATAAAATTCCTGCCGCAGTGCCCGGTTGTCTGCATGGGTCATAATGGCAAAATAGCTGGGAAACTGCAGGTTAAATACCCAGCCGTCTTTGTCTTCATGCTCCGCAGTCTGTTTCGCCATCGCCAGTGCTGAGTCCGGCAGGCCGACCAGCAGCTGCGGATCGGTAATATGCCGGCTCCAGCCATTGGTGGCATCCAGTACATTATTTTCATAACTGGAACGCAGTTTGGACAATTGCTGACGAATTTCCTTGTAACGCTGCTGTTTAGCGGCATCCAGATCAATACCGGAAAGGTGAAAGTCGCGTAAACTGTTTTCAATAATTTTTTTCTGGGCAGCACTGAGGGTATTAAATTCTTCGCTGTCGGCAATAAATTTAATGGCTTTATACAGTTCGCTGTTCTGACCCAGTTCGGTATGGTACTCACTGAGTAGAGGCAGACAGTGTTCATGGGCCGCCCGCAGAGGTTCAGAATTTTTTACCGAATTAAGATGGCTGACCGGTGACCATGCCCGGCTAAGCCGATCATCCATGTCCTGCAGTGGTTTTAACAGGTTGTCCCAGGTATAACGGCCCTGATTCTGCTCCAGCAGTTGAGCCAGTTTAGTCCGGTTTTCTGCCAGCAGATATTCTATGGCAGGGATAATATGTTCGACCTCAATCTGACCAAAACGGGGCAGGGTGCTGAAGTCCAGCAGAGGGTTATTCTGTAAAGACGTGTTCATAAATTACCAGTGTTATCTTAAGCGTATTCCGGATTATGCCGGTTTTTTGTTATTTTCTGTCCCTGATGCAGCTAATTACCGCCTTGCGGGACTATTCAATAAGAGCCAATATGACTATACTGAATCCAGTGCAAATTATACAGGCCATTAGTGTGCTATTTTCAGTTAATTGCAAACTTATCAACACTTTTTACCGGCATAAGTCATTAAGCCAATATAAATCTATGGGATTTATCCTGGTACTGCTGATGCTGTTTATCAGCAGCATGGGCACAGCTTTCGCAGCCGGCAATTATAATACCGGTGCCTTTTATTTTGCCAACGGCGACTATAACACGGCCCTGCAGATCTGGGCCCCCCTGGCACAGGAAGGCAATCCTGCCGCACAGTATTCCATCGGTCTGCTTTATGATCAGGGCAAGGGGGTAAAAAAAGATCCTCAAACCGCTTTAAAATACTTTCAGGCCGCTATTAAACAGAACCTTCCCGCTGCCCAGTATTATCTGGGCGTTAAATATTATGCCGGCCTGGGTGTCAAAAAATCCCCTTCAAAAGCTCTGGATCTGGTTACTCGTGCCGCTGAGCAGGATCATCTGCAGGCACAGTTTCAGCTGGCTTATTTTTATGACCGGGGTATCGGCACCCCGGTAAACCTCAAAAAGGCCACACAATGGTACACCCGTGCTGCAGAAAACGGTTTTGGCCCTGCTCAGCACGCTCTGGCCGCCCGTTATCTGACCGGCCGCGGCACCTCACTTAATCTGGAGCAGGGGGTTTTCTGGCTTGAAAAAGCCGCTGATCAAAATGATATGGATGCCATGCGGGATCTGGGCTTTCTGTATTACCAGGGCATGGGCGTTAAAAAGGACTGGACCAGAGCCAGAAAACTGCTGCTGGATCCGGCCGACGAAGGCAGTGCTCTGGCACAGTATGTTCTGGGAGAAATCTATGCCCAGGGCGGTCATGGTATAACACAGAATATCAGCCAGGCCAGACACTGGTACAGCAAAGCCCGACAGTCCGGTAATAGTGATGCGGCAAAACGTCTTAAAGAACTTTCAGCCGACCGTTCTGCAGACAGTCATAAAAAACCTGCCGCAGCAAAAACTGTATCCAATGTTAAACAAAAATCACAAACAAAATCAGCACCCGCTGCAATCAACCACCTGGATAATCAGCGCTTTGCACAACTGAATAATAATGATTACACTATTCAGATTCTTCAGGCTCAATACTTTCAGAGCATTCGTAAACTGATTGATCAATACCGGGACAGGCAGACCTATGTGCTGAAAATTAAACGTAATAATAAACCCTTTTATGTGCTCAGTTACGGCAGCTTTACCGATTATGCCCAGGCAAAACAAATGGCTGAAAACTTACCCGAAGCCCTGCAGTTAAAATCCAGCCCCTGGATAAGAAAAACCGGTCAGCTTAAACAGCTCCTTGAATAATCAATACCACTCAGGAAATCTGAACCATGAAAGCCATTGCTTATCTGTTTACCTTATCTGCACTGTTATTATTTCTTAACGGCTGTTCCAGCAATGCTCAAAAGTCGGCAGGAACCAGAGCCATGGAACAGGTTCCCATTACTACAGAACCAACCAATAAAATCTATCCGGGCAAAGTAGTCTGGCATGATCTGCTGACCTCAGATATTCATAAAGCGGCTGAATTTTATCAGAAACTGTTCGGCTGGCAGGCTGAATTTCACGGCCCCTATGCAGTGATGAGTTTTAACGGCAAACCGGTTGCCGGTATTCTGGAAGTTCAGTCCACTAAGGGTAAGCTGACAGACGGCATCTGGATCCCGTCTTTTTCAGTCACTGAAGTGGATCAGGCCGCCCGGCAGGCAGAAGTAAATGGTGCCAGGATTTTAACTAAACCCACCACCATGAAACAGCGCGGCCGGGCTGCTTTAATCCGCGATCCCAATAATGCTGATCTGGTTTTATTACGAGCTAAAGACGGTGATCCGGAGGATCATAAAGCCGCTATTGGAGAATGGTTATGGGATGAAATCTGGACCAGTAAGCCGCAGCAGACCCGGGACTTTTATCAGAAAGTACTGCAATACGATGCCATGATCAATAGTGAACAATATGATGTTTTACTGAGCCAGGATAAATGGCGGGCCGGTGTCCGTCACCTGGAGGATGAGAACCAGCCCATGATCTGGGTACCGGTTATCCGCGTGGATGATCCACAGGCACTGGCCGACCAGGTGGAAGAGGCTGGCGGTATTGTCTGGATGGATCCTTCAGAAAAACCCGGCAATCCCAATACCGCTTTGATCAGTGATACCACCGGAGCATTATTATTAATACAACGCTGGCCGGTTGAGTCAGAAGGCGGGGAGCAATAATAATGAAAAAATCGATTCAGATGATTATTGTATTATTGCTTACAGCAGTACTGCTGTCCTTAAGCGGCTGTGGTAGCGGCGGCGGGTATGGAGGTTACAGTACCGGCCCCAGTATTTATTATGGCTATGGTCATCCCTACTATTATTATGATGACGACTGCTGTTATCGTCCACCGTATAACCATCCTGACCATCCCCAGAAGCCCGATCAACCGGTACGTCCCAGACCGCCTTCAGACGGTCCAACCATTTTGCCTATTGATAAAGGCCCAGGTATTCAGCCCATTAACCGGCCGGGAGGCCCCAGCATTCAGCCTGTCCGTCCCAGCCGTCCGGCGGTTCGTCCGGTACGGCCCAGACCGGCCATGAATATGGGCCGACCTTCCGGTATGCGCATGAGTCGTCCGACTCGCTCTTTTCGTGGTCGGCGTTAGTCAGAACCGCATATTGTTTATAACATAACCGCCTGCTGCCTTTATAAGTTCCGGCAGGCGGTAACGGTTTTTCATATTACAGTCATTACACAATTCCGGTAACAGGCTCAGCCTTTCCCTGACTTT
>JALVDE010000067.1 GCA_027009375.1 Gammaproteobacteria bacterium | reverse complement strand
AATCCTGAATTAACAGCTGAATATAAAAAGCTGGAACAATCGGCAGAAAAACTGTGTCTGGAAACCCTGCCTGATGATTTTAAGGAAGATTTTGAGGATCTTTTACTGTCATCAGAAATAGATAAACAGTATGCCCGTATCATTAAATCAGCTGATGTGATCTGTGCTTATATCAAAACTCTGGATGAACTAAAACACCATAATTATGAGTTTGAGCATGTAAAGCTTAACCTGGAAGAGCGACTGGAACAGTTAAAAATTTACCCGGAAGTGGCTTATTTTATGGATACCTTTCTGGATTCCTGTGTGGTTTCACTGGACAAACTAACGGCAGAGAAAATAAAACCTTAAAAATCATATGTTATTTCAATAACTTATCTTTCTGGTTTTCAATATTAATATAGTGTAATATTGCCTGCCTGATATCTGTATATTAATGTAGTCAATGAGCTTCCGGGATTGTACTTGTTATGAAATACTTTTTTCGTTATTTTTTCAGAACCCTGCGTTTTATTCTGGAACCCTTTATTTTGCTGTGGGACAGGCTCAGTACGCCCAAAGGTGTGCAGCGCAGTGAACAGGAACAGGCAGAAATGGATAAACGTACGGCTAATCTGGCGCTTTACCAGTTTAATTCCTGCCCGTTCTGTATTAAGGTCAGACGCCAGATAAAACGCCAGTCTCTGAATATTGAACTGCGTGATGCCCAGCATAATCCTCAGTACCGTGAAGAACTGTTACAGGGCGGGGGAGAGGTTAAAGTACCCTGTCTGAAAATTACCGATGAGCAGGGTAAAGTCACCTGGATGTATGAATCCAGTGATATTATTCAATATCTGCAGGATAATTTTAGCTGATAAGCCTGTTCAGGCTCGGCTAAGTTCATTAATTACATCCCTTAAAATAACTATTCCCTTATCCATAACCACTTTCGAAGTGTAATAATGCGGTGAAAAACGCACATTGCCATGACGCATGGCGCAAATGACGTTTTTCTCCATCAGTGTCTGATAAATAGCCTCTGATGATAACTTACTATGTCTGAAGGCAATAATACCGCTGAGGCGATCTCTGGACAGGCTGGACATAATATTAATATCCGGGAGCTGTTTCAGCTTATCAGCCAGATACAGGCTGTTGAACAGCAGTTGCTGTGTTATCTTTTCAATACCATGTTCCAGTATTAAAGATACACTGCTGTGCAGGGCATGCACGCCCAGCATATTCGGACTGCCGCATTCAAATTTCCGGGCACTTTGGGCCGGACGCCATTCCAGGGCATCAAAGTTATACAGATCTTCGGTCATATGCCAGCCGAACTGGCTGGGTTTTAACTGCTCAAGCAGGCTGTCCCGGCAATAAAACACCCCCAGTCCTTCAGGACTGATCAGCCACTTATGACCGTCTGCCATAATACAATCCGCATTAATTTCCTGAATATCCATGGGCAGGGCACCCAGGCTCTGAATAGCATCCACACAAAACAGGACATTATGCTGCTGGCAATATTGCCCTAATTGCTGCAGATCCATTCGCAGACCGTCAGCATACTGTACAGAGCTGACGGATAACAGCCGTGTCGTATCATCTATGGCATTGAGCAGATTCTGTTCCGGTGAACAATTGTTTTGATTATTATATAAACTGACCAGTTTTATAATCACTCCCTGCTGCTGCAGAGACTGCCAGACAATGCGGTTGGAGGGAAATTCCTCTCTGGCTATTACAATGCTGTCACCTGCCTGCCAGTTCAGACCGTTGGCCACAAATGACAGGGCTTCAGACGTATTTTTAACCAGGGCGATATTATCTTCGGATGGGCTGTTAATGAGCTGGGCCAGTTTTTGTTTAAGGCTTTGCTCGGTTTTTAGCCATTGCGGATAATATGCAGCACCCAGATGACTGTTCTGATCAGTAAATGACTTAATTGCTTCTGCTGTAACCCTCGGCCAGGGTGCAACGGCAGCATGGTTCAGATAGATAATTTCAGGATCAATATTAAAATCCGCTGAAAAATCTGGCATGAAAGAGTGTCCTGCAAAGTTAAGTTGTTAATGGGTAGCTATAAAAAGGTTAACATTTAAGCAACTTTTAACCAATAGGTAATAATCCAGGATCAAACCTGAAATTTTATGCTTAAAATAACATTTTTGTTTTTAAAGTTTTTGGCTAATAAGGTACAATGGCGACAACTTGCTCCTGTCGTAATCAGGAATACGACATAAATAACCGGGATTCAGGTGCAAAGCTACAAAAGAGTGATGTAAATTGGTTTACATAATTACATTTAGTTTCAAATACATTGTTTTAAATCATTTAGGAGGATTTTAAATGGCAGATTTATTTAGTGATGAGTGGATGAAATCGTTTCAGGCAATCTGGAATGCAGAGCCTGCATTAAAAGATGCACTGGCAGAAATTGGTTTTAATTCGGTCATCGGTTATGGTTTTCCCGGAGATGATGCTCCTAAAGGCTTTATTGATGTGCAAAACGGTGAAGTCGTTAATGCCGGTGCCTACAATGGTGAAGAGTTGAACTGGGACATTCGTGCCGATCAGAAAAACTGGGAAAAATGGTTAAGTAAAGGTATTGGCATGGCTGGTATGGGTATGGCGGTTACCACCGGTAAAATGAAATTTAAGGTGGGTGACTTTAAAGCCATGGTTAAAGATCCAAGAATGGCCGGTCCATTTATTAAGAGCTTTGAAGCCATGGGTCAGGTTTAATTTTTACAACTGATTTATTTACCTTAAACGAAAAAAGGGAGTGATATTCACTCCCTTTTTTTATAAATATCAAAATTAGAGTGCATTAATATAAATAACCGGGTATAATGTCTGGTTTTCTGTACGATCTATTAAGGCTCTCTATGTCATCTAGTCCCACCGCAACACCCATAACCTTTGATTCACTTGAATTATTACCTGAAGTATTACAGGCAGTAAACGAATCAGGTTATACCACACCAACCGAAATTCAGGTACAAAGCATACCTCATTTACTGGCTGGAAAAGATATTATTGGTCAGGCGCAAACCGGCACGGGTAAAACCGCGGCCTTTGCTTTACCCTTATTAAGCACCATTAACCCGGCACAAAAACATACCCAGATACTGGTTCTGGCGCCGACTCGTGAACTGGCGATTCAGGTGGCTGAATCATTTCAGACTTATTCCAAAAATCTGCCTAAAATCAAGGTGCTGCCGGTTTACGGCGGTGCTGCCTACTCGGAACAGCTGCGCGGCCTGAAAAAAGGTGCACAAATTGTTGTGGGTACGCCGGGACGGGTAATGGATCATATCCGTAAAGGTTCCCTGAAGCTGGATAATCTGCAGACCCTGGTGCTGGATGAAGCCGATGAGATGCTGCGCATGGGATTTATTGAAGATGTCGAGTGGATTCTGGAGCAGACTCCGGAAGCTCGTCAGATAGCCCTGTTTTCTGCCACTATGCCGACTGTAATTCAGCGTATTGCACAAAAGCATCTGATTGAGCCGGAACTGATTAAGGTCAAGTCCAAAACCATGACTGCATCGACTATTCGCCAGCGTTTCTGGCGGGTTTTCGGTTTAAATAAAATGGATGCTTTGACCCGTATTCTGGAACTGGAAGATCACGATGCCATGCTGGTGTTTGTCAATACCAAAAACATGACACTGGAGCTGGCAGAACAGCTGCAGGCCCGTGGTTTTGCCTGTGAAGCGCTGAATGGCGATATCCCCCAGTCCGGTCGTGAACGCATTGTTGAGCGCCTGAAACGGGGCCGTCTGGACGTGCTGATTGCCACTGATGTAGTCGCCCGTGGTCTGGATGTGGATCGTATCAGCCATGTAATTAATTATGATGCTCCCAGAGATAATGAGTCCTATGTGCATCGTATTGGCCGTACCGGCCGTGCCGGTCGTTCCGGTGAAGCTATATTATTTGTTTCCCGCCGTGAAAATCGTCTGCTGCGTTCTATTGAAAAAACCACCCGCCAGCCGATTGTGGAAATGGAAATTCCTTCTGTTAAGAAAATCAATGAGCTGCGGATAAGCCGTTATAAAAAGACCGTCCTGGCGACCATTGAAAAACTCAAGGATAATAAAGATTACGAAATTTTTTCAAAAATCATTTCTGAATTGCATGAAGAAGAAGGCGTTGAAATACTGGATATTGCAGCGGCTCTGGCGCATATGTCCAATCGCAATAAACAGTTCCTGTTAAATGAATCTGAATTTAAACACCTTAAGGATAAACGTCCGTTTGATGAAGATGACCGGGGTTCCCGCAGAGATAAGCGTTCCGGCCGTAAAGACGGCAAACGGGATAACCGCCGGAAAAAAGAACTCTCCAGCACTAAGGCTATTCCCTTAAAAGGTATGCCCGATGTGGACATGGAGCGTTTTCGTGTTGAAGTAGGTTATGATCACGGTGTTAAGCCCGGTAACATTGTCGGTGCCATTGCCAATGAGGCCGGTCTTGACAGTAAAATGATTGGTCAGATTGAGATTTTTGATGATTATTCTGTGGTGGACTTACCTTCCGGAATGCCTAAAGACGTTTATCAGGATCTTAAAAAAGCCTGGGTGTGCCAGCAGCAGCTTAAAATCACCTCACTGAGCAATGCGACGGCTGATGTTCGTTCCTTTAAACCTAAAAAAGGTAAAGGCCGGAAAACCAATAAGCGCGCTCATCAGCAGAGTAAGCGCAGCGCCTGAATACCAGGCTGTTTATTCTGGCAGCCTAAAAAATATCATCATTGTCATCCGATAAAATGGAATGGCCATGCTGCTGGCGGATCTGCTTGCGCTTCATCAGTTTCTGCTGAGCTGCCAGCGGCAGATCGGTCAGCAGAATGATATTTTTGTCCAGTAACACATCAATTAAATCCTCCAGTACCCGAATAAATTCATCATCAGACTGATGCAGCAGATGGCTGGTATAGTCATCAATATTTGCATTACGCAGGTAGGCAATAACATCAGGATGATCAGCCGGTAACTCTTCCAGAGTATTATTTTCAGAATGAGACAACAGGCCGGAAATAT
>JALVDE010000066.1 GCA_027009375.1 Gammaproteobacteria bacterium | reverse complement strand
GTTGTAATAACCTTTGGGATCAGCCTTTCACTGCTCAGGCCCACAATAATTAAGTAGATGATATAAGCGGCCACCAGGATCAAGCCAGGGATCAGAGCTCCCACAAATAAATCTCCGACTGACAGGGTTTCAGGACTGAAAATTCCCATATTTAACTGTGCCTGTTGATAAGCGGCAGACAGGACATCACCCAGTAAAATCAGGATAATGGAAGGGGGTATAATTTGTCCCAGGGTGCCGGAGGCACAGATAATACCGGTAGCAATACTGGGATGGTAGCCCCGTTTAAGCATAATAGGCAGAGACAGCAGCCCCATGGTAACTACAGTGGCGCCGACAATACCGGTACTGGCTGCCAGCAGCATACCGACCAGTACCACTGAAATTCCCAGCCCGCCGCGCAGAGAGCCAAACAGATCCGCCATAGCGCCCAGTAATTCTTCAGCGACTTTGGAACGTTCCAGCATCACCCCCATAAACACAAACAGCGGTACTGCTACCAGTGTCTGGTTGGTCATTATGCCGAAGATACGATTAGGCAGTGCCTGCAGAAAAATCGGGTCAAAGGTATCGGTAAACAGTCCAATTAAGGCAAACAGCAGAGCGGTTCCACCCAGTGAAAGGGCAACCGGGTAACCAAATAACAGCACAATACAGACACTGATAAACAGCAGCAGGGGCATCAGGGTTTCTATCATTAGACATTCCCGCCCTGAGTATCTGGGTCATTATTATCCATGACCTGAGGAGACAGCAGCCTGGCAATATTAAGCAGCAGTTGACTCAATCCCTGGATAAATAACAGAGCGGTCATCAGTAAAATAGTGGCTTTAAGCAGGTATATCCCAGGCAGGCCACCGGCTTCGCCAGATTCTTCATGCATGTTCCAGGAAGCCAGCACATAATCCCAGCTTATCCAGGCAATAAAACCGGTAACAGGCAATAACAAGAACAGGGTGCCCAGTAAATTAACCCAGGTTTTGCTTCGGGCTGACATTTTGCTGTAGAAAATGTCCACCCGCACATGACCGTCATATTTTAAGGTATAAGGAATGCCTATCAGGAACACCAGGGCATGCATATAGATAACCGACTCCTGCATGGCAATCCAGCCGGTACCAAAGCCATAACGCAGTACCACAATAAGAAATGTAGTAAAAACCATTAATACCGTCAGCCACGCAATCAGCTTGCCGCTGCGCACTGAAATCTGTTCCAGTAGTCCGGCTATTGCAAGCGCACCTGAAACAACAACTGAAGCTGAGTTTTTTGAAGGTTCAGAATGCATAGTATTCCAGTATCTGATGCATTAATTGTGTATCCCGATGATAGAGCAGCAGGTATTTTAACACATCCGGATCTTTATCCTGAATCAATTGCCCTGAATTTTGAGGACTGTTTTTATTTTTCTCATCCCGATTTTGATGAAGCAGGCGGGATATCCAGAAACGCAGTACTGCAAAGCGCAGCATAGCCGGCCATTGCCGGTGTTCCTCATTGGTCAGGGGGCGGAGTTTCTGATAAGCCTGCAGTAAGGCTCTGACCCTGTCCGGGTTTAGTGTATGCTTCTCCTCAAAACAGTCCTCAAGACACCAGTCATTGACGACTGTGGCCAGGTCAAACAAAAGCGGCCCGCTGCAGGCGGAATAAAAATCCAGTACTCCGCTAAGACGGTTTTCCAGGAACAGGGCATTATCCCGGAACAGATCGGCATGAATGATCCCCTGGGGCAGATTAAGATTTACATCCGGTTGCAGTTCCCCAAGTTCCTTAGTTAATAAGCGCTTATCTTCGGTACTGAGCGTGTTTTCAGCCAGCAGTTGCCTGGCTGTGGACAACAGCCCCTGAGTATCCCAGGGATTGGTTCTGGTTCGCGGATAGTTCCGGGTATATAAGTGCAGTCTGGCTAAAAATTCACCTATCTGACGGCAGTGTTCCAGCTCTGGCTGTTCTATATGCTGTCCCGGCAGTCGCTTAAAAAGAGCGGCCGGTTTTGCCTGCCAGTAACATAGCCGCTGGCCGTTTTTATCTGTCAGAGCCTGGGGTACGGACAGGGTGTTCTGCCTGAGAAAATCCAGTAAGCGCAAATACCAGTCAATATCACGGCTGTTGAAATGTTCATAAATGGTTAAAATATAACTATCTTTACCGGCCTGCAGTAAATAATTACTGTTTTCAATACCGTTTTGTATAGGGCTAAGTTGAAACCGATGGGATTCAGGGATAGGGTAATCGGCCAGAAGCCTTGCTGCTTCGGTTGCACTGATAGAGGTGTAAACGGACATTGGTAAAGTTCAAAAAGTTCCAGAATTTATTTTTGTATTAAACCTGATTAAACCAGTTTAATAGATGATTTTATTTATTGAAACAGTTACATAATTTGCAGGCCTGCTATGTTAAACTGAGTTTTATTTTTAAAGTATAAAATGATTATGATTAACAAAGCACGAATATTATTAATACTATCCAGCCTGATTATTGTTCTGTCAGGCTGTTCCATGACTCCGGAGCGCAAGCCTATTCCAGTGGATCTGGTCAAACAGGCTGCTATACCGGGTATTCCTGATGCACGTTTCTGGGCAGATGAATGGCCTACCTTTTCAGTACATAAATTTGAGAATTTGACGGATAAAGAGCTGCGTGAGCATTTTTCTGCAATTTATAATACCGAACATAATTATCTGGCCATTTCCGGAGGTGGCGCTAATGGTGCTTTTGGTGCCGGATTGCTGGCTGGCTGGACAGAACATGGCGATCGGCCTCAGTTTACCATGGTTACCGGGGTCAGTACCGGTGCTTTAAGTGCACCTTTTGCTTTTCTGGGCAGTGACTATGATGACGAGCTGAAAAAAGTCTATACCCAGACCAAAACTTCGGATATTGCTGTAGAGCGCAATCTATTGTCCGGTATGCTGGGAGATTCCATGGCCGATACCACGCCTTTAAAAAAACTTATCCGAAAATATATTACCGATGATGTCATTGCGGCAATCGGGCGTGAATATAAAAAAGGGCGCCGTCTGTTTGTCGGGACGGTTAACCTGGATGCAGGTCGGGCGGTTATCTGGAACATCGGTGCCATTGCCAATAGCAATTATCCTGAAAAGGCTGATCTGATCCGGGAAGTACTGAGGGCCTCAGCAGCAATTCCGGTAGCCTTTCCTCCAGTGCTGTTTAACGTGAAAGCAGACGGTAAAACCTATGATGAAATGCATGTGGACGGGGGAACCGGTTCCCAGGTGTTTGTTTACCCGGCGGCGGTGAACTGGAAGCAGATCACTAAAAAGCTAAAAGTCAAAGGTGAACCCAAAGTCTATATTATTCGCAACTCATTTCTGGATCCGGATTATAACGGGGTAATTCCCAGTGTGATGCCTATTGCCTCCCGCTCTATTGATTCTTTAATCAGAACTCAGGGTGTGGGCGATTTATACCAGATTTATGCCTTATGTGAACGTGACGGCAATGATTTCAATCTGGCCTATATTCCGGCAGATTTTACTGAAAAGCCGAAAGAAGGTTTTGACCCGGTCTATATGACTGATCTGTATAACTATGCTTATAAAATGGCGGTAAATGGATTTCCCTGGAAGAAAGGCCCCCCAGGGTTTATCCGCCAATAATATTTACCATTGAAATATTTTCCACTGCTGCACGGTGGTTTCACTGATTTCCCGGTTTGAGCGGGTTTCCAGTGAACCGTCACCGTCGGTATCATACAGGTAATAAACCGGGCCGTTTTTCGGTATTACCTTGACCTTATACACCACTCCGTTGACGCTGTGAGTTTCAATGGTTTTGTCATCCCGTTTAATAATATTAATATCCACGTTTTCCAGTGGATTAACCTTGTCTTCATCGGGTTTGCGTTTTTCTTCTCCCTGTTCCTCTGCATAAAGGCTGGCACTCAGGCTTAGACCTAAGGCCACTAAAATAATAGAAAAGGTATGGGAAGCCATTTTTTTATTCATTTTATTTCCTGAAATAATATTCCTGTTATATTTTTTATTTACCCTTTGTAAAAAGGGGACTGAAAAGCCTGCAAATCTTAATGACTAAAGATCCAGCATTTGCTCATGTTCTTCTGCAGAGGGGCCGAAGCAGCGATGCTCATAATGGGCAAAAATTGCTTCAACAATTGCTTTGGGTTCATCAATAATCTGCATTAACTGCAGATCTTCCGCTTCAATGGTTCCGGCGGGAACCATGGTATTTTCAAACCACTGTAATAAACCGGACCAGAACTGACTGCCGACCAGGATAATGGGAATTTTCCGGGTTTTGCCCGTTTGAATCAAAGTCAGTATTTCTGCAAACTCGTCTAGTGTACCAAAACCACCGGGCATAACAACGTAAGCCGTCGCATATTTGACAAACATAACCTTACGGGAAAAAAAATGTTTGAAAGAAAGGGATATATCCTGATAAGGGTTGCTGTGCTGCTCTCTGGGCAGCTCAATATTCAGGCCGATACTCTGGGATTTACCCCTGTGTCCACCCTTATTGGCCGCTTCCATTATGCCGGGACCACCGCCGCTGACAATGGAAAAGCCGGAATTGGATAACAGCTCGGCAATTTCCTCTGTTAAGCGATAGTCTGGGTGATCGACCGGGGTTCTGGCAGAACCGAAAATACTGACAGAAGGCTTGATATGGGATAATTGCTCAAAACCATCCACAAATTCAGCCATGATCTGAAATACCCGCCAGGTTTCACGGTTGAGAGTATCTTCTTTTAAAGGGATAAAAGAGGGGTCTCTGGGATCTGTTTTACTCATCTGGTTTCTCGGTTTAAAATTTTTATTAAGCATTCCGAAAGGAGGTTGTTATTGTTGTTTTTTGATTTTACCGGTAAATCAGCCATTAATCTTTGTGATACTGGCCAGAAATTCAGGAAAAATCATACTCAGGGCAATAAATGCCGGTAATAAAATAAAGTATGAGTAAATAGTATAGCGGATAGCCGGGATAGCTTCCCGTAATCCCATCATTTCATCCATAACAAAGCGGCCTTTAATGGCAATAGTCAGGC
>JALVDE010000065.1 GCA_027009375.1 Gammaproteobacteria bacterium | reverse complement strand
GTATCCCGGAAGTGTGTTTTTTAATGCCCCATAAACTCAGTACCAGTAAAATAGAATAGGCAATACCAGCACTGAGATAGCTGATAATATTATAGTGTTCCATATTTACCGGCTATCCATTTATCGCGCCCCCTGTCTCCAGACAACGACCTGTATTGTCTGTATCAGGATCATGATATCCAGGAAAGTACTGTAATTTTTCATATAGTAAAGGTCGTACTCCAGTTTATTACGACTGTCCTGTTCTGTTGCACCATAGGGATAGCAGATCTGAGCCCAGCCGGTAATTCCCGGTTTTACAAAATGGCGGATCTCATAGTACTTAATCTTTTTAGACAGCTCGCCGACAAATTCCGGCCGTTCCGGTCTGGGGCCGACAAAACTCATATCACCATTTAACACATTAAACAGTTGCGGCAGTTCGTCAATCCGGTATTTACGGATAATGTCACCCACTTTGGTGACACGAGGATCCACTTTCTGGGCCCATTGTGCCCCGTTTTTTTCCGCATCCATGCTCATACTGCGGAATTTTATAACATCAAAGTTTTTATTGTATAAACCGACACGAGTTTGCCGGTAAAAAATAGTCCCTTTAAATTTTGACTCAATCATTATCGCCAGAGCGGTAATCAGCATAATGGGCCAGGTAACCGACAGCAGGATTAATGAGGCAAAAATATCAAAAATACGTTTGGTATATTGATTGAGGGTGCTTTGAATAAAGCCATCAGAAAAGATCAGATTACTGGGGTGCAAAGCGGTAAGCTTAATGCGTCCGGTCTGGCGTTCAAAAAAGGTGGAAACATCCAGAATATTAACACCTCTTAATTTACACTCCAGAATATCATCCACTGGAAAGTTTTTACGCCGATCATCAATAGCCACAATAATTTCATCCACGTCATTATCAGTGACGTATTGCAGCATATTACCGTTTAAATCCAGCAATTTCTCATTTTCTATCAGTGTTTGCTCACCCTCTATGGGCACAAAACCCAGCAGCAGAAAGTTTCTTCTGTCCGACTTTCTACGCAATTCATTCATATGTGAGGCTTTTTTGCCCGCCCCAAAAACGATTGCACGTTTTTTAAAAAATTCTTTGTCTACTGTTAAATATAAAATACTCCGGGTGACCACCAGGGTACCGGCAAGGATCATTAAGGCATAAACAAAGGTTGTTCTAGCAGTAAACAGAGCTGGCTGCAGGTAAAACAGGAAGCTCATTAAGAAGAATACAATAAAGGTAACCAGGATAATCCTGAACAGGATACCCTTAAAATTATCCCGAATCTGCCGACTGTATAGACCTGAGGCAGCCATAGTCAATACCACAACCAGGGTAAAAACCAGCTCAGTATAATAGGTAATAGAACCGCCGTCATGAGGATTGATATAACGACCAATGGGTAAAGCAAGAAAGAAGATTATCGGTTCCAGGATCCCGAGAAAAACCAGGCTGAACGGTATATAGTGTTTAAAAATTCTTACCACGTGTGACTTGTTCCATTAATTAAAGTAGAAAAAAACACATCTACATACAGATTTATAATTGTTAAATGGATAGTAACACAGAGAATTCTGCTTAAGTGCAAGGAAAGTATTACAAACGTCAGTTTTTTTTACACATTAAATATATTTATGTAAAAAAATTAAACAATCAGGGTGACTGCTTAATTTATAATGCGGGCATGGATGCCTCAGTCCCGGGTTTGACAGACCTGCAACACATTAGTGCTTTAATTACCAAAAAGATAATTCAGATCAAATTTAATTTCCGTCAAGAGTTCCAGCCTGACTTTTACTTTATTTTGTACGGATGCAAGGACTTTATAAGTATCTTCTGAGCACAACATGAATAATTGCACAGATATACTGGCTTGGCAAATTGATTATATGTTTTTGTGAATAAATCTAGTATGAATTTTGTTAATAATAAGAGCTTAAGAGTACTGTTTTTAACTATAAGATATTGATTTAACTTGAGAATAAAATTAGAAATGGTGCCGGCACCAAGAGTCGAACTCGGGACCTACTGATTACAAGTCAGTTGCTCTACCAACTGAGCTATACCGGCACTAATCAATGAAGATTGGCGCGTATTATACTGAGGTTTATTTGGCCAGGCAACCTTTATTTCCGACACTGAGTTAATTTAAGCTGCTTTTTTTCAATCAGATTGTTTAGAGGATCAAGCGGCTCATCACTCTGCAATTCCAGTTGTAAATTATAGAGGCTGTTTTTATCATCACTAATGGCTTCTATGGTCGTTGAGAAGCCCAGTTTATTGGCACGTGCAGCCACCTTCTCGGCAGCTTCACGTTTTTTAAAGACTCCCAGAGCAATGGCATTTTTTCGACCATCAATGGACATAACATAATGATCAGTCATACCATTCTGATCCAGGCGTGACAATGCTTCTTTACGCAATTCTCTGCTTTTTAATGGAGGTATATAAATTCTGTAGTAAGTTATCTTAGAGGTGGTTTCGATTCCAAACGATATACGATTGGCATACAATTGTTCCAGTTCCAGCTTGATAATATCCAGTTCCTGCTTTTTAAATGGCCCCAACATAAAGCAGTTGGTAATAGTTTGCTGGTCATTTTCTCTGGCATGATTCTGATTTTGTGCTGCATTAACGGCTATTGTCTGTTTAACTTGCTGAGCCTTTCCGGACTCAGTTGATGATTCAGAGCTTTGCTGTGGATTTGAGAGCTGCTTTTCAGACTCCTGTCCCTGCAGGTCTGTTGGTACTGATTTATCTAAAATTTCAATACTGGTTATGTAACCATTATTCTGTTGTGCCGGTAAAACTGATTTTTGTTCAGTTTCTGCTGTTTCATCCAGATCCTGGTCAATAGCCGTATTGTTTTTTTGAGAAACTTCTGTGGATTTTATATTTTTATTCTGGCCGGACTTGATAACCTGATCTAAATTACTGGCGTTATTATTTAGTTCTTCCAGCAGCACTATGCTTTTGTCAGAAGACTGGGTTAAACTGCTTTCTGGAATAATCAGAGAATCTTTATAAGACAGGTTATAAGCAAAATAGGCAATATTAAGTATTACCGCAATATAGAATAACCACTTCATAGACATTCCTTGTTAAGCTTTTGTTCGGCCACAATTCTTAAACCTTCCAGAACCAGCATTTCACGATAATGAAACTGATGCATGGATAATTGTTGTATCTGTTCGGCGTCACCACCGGTAATAATGCATTGAGTATTGTCACCAAATTCCTGCCGGATATCTGAGACAATGCGCTCAATATACGCACTTATTTGATACAGGGTCCCACCTAAAATAGCATCATGGGTATTATTGGCAAGCAGAGAGGAATTATTATTATAGTTTTTAGCATTATTTTCAATAAAAGGGAGGTTACTGGTCTGCATACCCAATGAATCCCTGGCAGTTTTAAGCCCCGGTGTAATCAGCCCGCCAAGGTGCATACCATCGTCAGTTACCACATCAACCGTAACGGCAGTACCGCAATCGACCACACAGATATTGTCTGAAAATTCATTATGTGCTGCTATCATGGCGAGCCAGCGATCGGAACCTAATAACCGAGGGTTCTGGTAACGGGTTGAAAGTCCATAACTATTTTGTTCTACCACAATCTGCTGCGGCTCTATTCGCCATAATTCCTGTGCAATGTCGGCAATGGTATGAAAAACCAGCGGATTGCTGACACTGGAAACAAAAACCTGAGTAACGACCAGATTTTCCAGTTCAGTACGCAGATCCTGACTGAGATTGGAATAATCCTGTATGAAATAATCAGTTACAGGTTCACTGATAGATTCAAGCACTGAATATTTGAGACAGGAATTACCCGCATCAATTAAAATAATACTCACTGTTTTCCTTAATTTTTTGCCGATGTCTCAGCTTTTACGGAGACATCGGCAGCATATACTGATTTTGTTAACAGCTGATGATCCCTGATAAATTCAATCGACAGAGCACCATCATGAGCAAGCCCCTTAACCCGGGCCTCATAATTAGCATTGTCCTCTGCAACCTGAATCATTTTCTGATTTAAAAAATCATAGGTCGTCCAGTCTTTAATAAAGACTTCAAAGTTGAATTTATTTAATTTATTAAAGGTCGTGATCAGCTCATTAATAAGATGCGCTATAATAGCATTTCTATCAAAAAAAATACCGCTCTGTTTACTCAGACTGATCCATTTCTGGTCAATTTCAGGGATAATCTGCATATTAATATTTAAGCCAATACCACAGATGATAATTGTCTGCTCAGCTCGATTAACAGCTTCAATAAGTATCCCCCCCAGTTTCCTGCCATCCAGATAAATATCATTGGGCCATTTAATTTGCACTCCCCTGATACCAAAGCGATTTAAAGCCTTGCAGATAGCAATACCTGCCAGCAGCGGTATAAAATTTAAATTATCTGTTGATGACAAACTGAATGCCAGAGACATATAGATATTCTGAGCCAGCGGCGATTGCCAGATCCGCTCCCGACGTCCCTGTCCCTGAGTCTGATATTCTGTTAGCAATAATGAATATCCAGATTGTGGAAGGTAGTCTCTAACCAGAGTATTAGTCGACTGAGTTTCAAATACAATATTAACAGCCTCCAGCTGTTGTTCTATATCTTCCTGCAACTGTCCCCTTATAGACGAAGCAGCGAGAGCTATGACAGGAAATTTCAGATAATAATGCCCTGTTTTTTCAACTATGGGGAGTCCTTTTTCAATAAGCCCGCAGACCAGTGCATGAGAAACCTGCGAGACTGGTATTTTCTTGTGATCTGTTAGGAAATAGAACAGATCTTGCTCGGTTTTAGGGTTGAGTGATTTTGAGGTCATGGTGGTATTATAGAGGAAAAAGCGCTGAGCGTTGAGCGCTGAGAAAAAGCAGTTAGCGTTCAGCGTTCAGCGTTCAGCGTTCAGCGTTCAGCGTTCAGCGTTCAGCGTTCAGCGTTCAGCGTTCAGCGTTCAGCGTTCAGCGTTCAGCGTTCAGCGTTCAGCGTTCAGCGTTCAGCGTTCAGCGTTCA
>JALVDE010000064.1 GCA_027009375.1 Gammaproteobacteria bacterium | reverse complement strand
CATATCTTCTTTTTTATCATTTGCTCTGTAAAAGCGGGCGCTTTCTGTCCACTGGTAGCGGGAACCGAAGTTTGCATACAGGTTGCCTTGACGGTATTCAACTGCAAAACCAGCCTGGCCTGCCCACAGGTTAGGATCTCTACCGTTTTTAACATCCGTTGAAATATAGCCCAGACCTGGACCGACACCGAAACGCAGTTCATCGGATAATTGCCAGAAATAATGGGGGTTAATTTCAAAAGTGGTTAATTCCAGATCGTTATTGTCATAAAAGTTGACACTGAGCTGCTGTAGAATCACATTTTTGCCGGGAATGGTGAAAACCGGGCAGTTAAAAGTTGCCTGCAGACCATAAGTTGGGCCGCCACCGGCAATATTGTTACCAATATCCATATAACCGACAGTGGCTGCGACAGCCAGGTCAGCATCCCAGTTGTCTTTAAAGGCCGGAAAAAGTATCAGCTCATCTGTTTCAGCATAGCTGTTGCTTATAAATAATGCACCGAATAGTGCAAAAACAATTTTTTGATAGTACTTATTCATTGAGGCTCCCGTTAATATTTAATGCGTTGTTAATTCTGTCTTTATTGTTGAACTGTATTATTGACTGGTTCTGTTTATTAAATAAAAGAAGCAGTGGCAAAAAGGTGACCACTGCAAGGTCAGTGAGATTAAATTCTTTATTTTTATTATCTGATGTTTAAAAAAGTATAACAAGCAACTAAATGGTCAGGATATTTTCTATAAAATTAGACTAAAGTTCAGGTATTGCAGGTTTTCAGGTCTGATCGAGATAAATATCAATACGTAATCCGCCCATAGGCGATTCTGTCATTAAAATACTGCCGGCATATAGCTTTACAATATCATTGACAATGGACAGCCCCAGGCCGTGACCGTCAACGGATTCATCAAGTCTTGCCCCTCGTTGAGAAATCTGTTTTATCTGAGCACCGGCAATGCCCGGACCATTATCCTCAATGCGGATTAATACCCTGTCAGAACCAGAGCTGCTTATGTCAATATGGATTATTCCAGCGGACCATTTGCCGGCATTGTCCAGCAGATTGCCTATCAGTTCCAGCATATCCTCACGATCTCCGAAATTATTGATGTTATCAGCAATATGATAGGTAATTTCAAGTGTCTTATGACTATACATCTGTTTTATAACATTAATCAGTTCAGGCAGTTCTTCCGTCGGATTAAAACGATGGGTAGAACCACCCTTACCGGCCAGCCGGGCACGTTTAAGTTCCCGGTTAATGAGCTGATTAATCCGTTCAACCTGTTTTTGGGCTTCCGGTAATTGTGTCTGTAAATTTTGCGGATCGTTATTAAGGTATTGATACAGCAGGTTTAAGGGTGATTTAAGGGCATGGGATAAATTGCCCAGAGCGTTACGGGAGCGTTCCAGGCGTTTTTCCAGCAGGCTTAGAAGGTGGTTAACTTCCTGTACCAGCGGCAGTACTTCTGTGGGTACATTTTCTGATAACTTAACAATTTCACCATCTTCCAGGCACTGTACATCGGAACAGACGGATTCCAGGCGTTTAAAGGATAAACGAATAATGACACTCTGTATTAACAGCAATATGACCAGTCCGCCCAGGGACATAATAAAAAACCAGGTTTTAAACTCCTGTTTGCGCTGGTTAATCACGGTCAGATCCTCGGCCAGAGCAATGGTGACCAGGGTATTGTTTTTGTTAAACGCCATGCTGATCTGCAGCAATTGCTGATCCCTGGGGCCCTGGGTGATCTCTACCTTCTGTGCACCGGTTTTAAGCCGGGGTATTTTCAGCATCTGATCCCAAAGGGAACGGGAATGAATGACCGGCTTATGGTTGACCGAAACCACAAAATAATGCCCGGAATAGGGCTGCTGGTAAACCAGAGGCAGGTGATCGGACTTGAGTCTGGCACTATTGTTATTAACATCCAGACTGGATAACAGGCTTTCGACATCATGTTCCATACGCGACTGAACAAAGTCATAAATCAGTTCATTCATGGAGCGCTGGCCCAGAAACCAGAGCAGGCTGAACAATAATAATAAACTCAGGGACAGACCGATGTGCAGCCGGTGTTCCAGGGAGTTCATTCCAGTTTATCCATAAAAATATAGCCCTGGCCGCGGCGGGTAACAATGCGCTGCTTACCGATTTTTTCCCTCAGGCGACGAATATATACTTCTATCAGATTACTGTCCCGATCAAAATCCTGATCATAGATATGATCAATTAAACGGGTTTTAGACAGAACCTTGCCTGGATTGAGCATAAAATAACGCAGCAGACGAAACTCGGTGCCGGTTAATTCAATGGCCTGCTCATTACTGTTTAGAAATAACTGCTGGGTTTCTTCATCCAGACGGATATTGTCACATTCCAGAGAGGTCTGACCGGCCATATCATGAGTTCGGCGTAATAAAGCCTGGATCCTCATGGTTAACTCTTCAATATGAAAGGGTTTGCCCAGATAATCGTCAGCTCCGGCTTTAAACCCGTCAATGCGCTCATGCCAGGCATCCCGGGCGGTAAGAATAATCACCGGTACGCTATTGCCTTTTTTTCGCCAGTTGGCCAGTACTTCCAGCCCGGGCCGTTCCGGCAGGCCCAGATCCAGCACCACCATATCATAGGCTTCCTCATCACCCATAAATTCACCGTCAACTCCATTATGAGCAAGATCCACTGCAAAGCCTTTGTGTATAAATTCAGTTTGCAGGTTTTCGGCCAGTTTTATGTCGTCTTCTACTAATAATAAACGCATGGGTCTAATCGTCGTCCCTGTGATGTGGATCATCATCTTCATTAAGGTGTAATACCTGGGAAGTCAGTGCGTCCACTTCCAGCTCAAGTACCATGCCCTGATGATCAATATACTCAATCTCGTACAGATATTCACTATTATCGGGGTGGTCCCGGTTTTTAATCAGTTCCACTTCCAGCAGGCGGGCAATACCAAACTGATTAAGCTGATCCAGAATATGTTCCAGCGAGGTAATTTTACCGGCTGTTTTAAGTGCTTTTATTTCATGGGGTGTGTATTCTTCCTCGTCATCATCCGCTGAGACTGAAAGAGTCAGTAACAGCAAGATCAGAAATAAAATACTTTTAGAATAATTCATATTAAAAAAGGGCCTGCTTGCCTCATAGGGTGGCTCGTAGTGTAATTGTTTAACTGATTTATAAATAATTATAGTTAGCCTGAAATGAATTGAAACTGAAAAAACAGGCAATAATTAGCCGCTTAAAATTATTGTAAATCTTTCTCAAATTCCATATACTGGAAAAATATTTGTCAATTTTTTATTTCTCTTTTGTAACTCATTGAAAAATAAGTTAATAAAAATCGACATGTAAATCTCTGTGGTTTTGCATGGATATTTTTCTGGGGTTTTAAAGTGTTTCTAAGGTATGGTTAAGCGCTTACAAACGCTCAAAAGAGAACATTCAATAAACATGGCGGGAGATTAAACCATGTCCAATCAGACTATAAGTCCGGCGCTTGAGCAGGATATCGATCATCAGGAAACCCAGGAATGGCTTGAGGCTCTGGAGGCTGTACTGGAAAACGAAGGTCCGGAACGGGCTCACTTCTTATTAGAACAGCTTATTGACCAGCTGCGACGTTCCGGGGTAAACCTGCCGCATTCATCCAATACGGCTTATGTTAATACCATTCCTCCTCATCTGGAAAAAAGTATTCCCGGTGACTCGGCTCTGGAAGCCCGGATCCGTTCTCTGATCCGCTGGAATGCCGCGGCCATGGTCGTAAAAGCCAATCGAAAGTCTTCTGAACTGGGCGGCCATATCGCCAGTTTTGCGTCTGCAGCGACCTTATATGATGTGGGCTTTAACCATTTCTTCCGCGCACCGACCCATGAACACGGCGGTGATCTGGTCCTGTTCCAGGGGCACTCCGCACCGGGTATGTATGCCCGGGCGTTTCTGGAAGGGCGTTTAAATGAAGATCAGCTGGATCGTTTCCGTCAGGAAGTGGACGGCGGTGGTCTGTCCTCCTATCCTCACCCCTGGTTAATGCCGGACTTCTGGCAGTTTCCAACCGTATCCATGGGTCTGGGTCCCATTCAGTCTATTTATCAGGCGCGTTTTATGCGTTATATGCATGACCGCGGCCTGGCCGATACCCGTAAACGTAAAATCTGGTCCTTTATCGGTGACGGTGAAACCGATGAGCCGGAAACTCTGGGGGCTATTTCTCTGGCATCACGAGAGAAGCTGGACAACCTGATCTGGGTGATTAACTGTAACCTGCAGCGTCTGGACGGCCCGGTGCGCGGTAATGGCAAGATTATCCAGGAACTGGAAGCCACCTTCCGCGGTGTCGGCTGGAAAGTCATTAAGGTGATCTGGGGCAGTTACTGGGATCCTTTACTGGCCAAAGACAAAGACGGCCTGTTAAAGCGCCGTATGATGGAATGTGTGGACGGTGATTTCCAGAACTACAAGTCCAAGGACGGTGCCTATGTACGTGAACATTTCTTTGGCAAATATCCCGAACTGAAAGCTATGGTAGCCAATATGTCCGATGATGACATCTGGCGCCTGAACCGCGGTGGTCATGATCCGCACAAGGTTTATTCGGCCTATAAAGAAGCGGTCGAAACCGAAGGCCAGCCGGTAGTGATTCTGGCCCATACCGTAAAAGGCTACGGCATGGGTTCTGCCGGTGAAGGGCAGATGCGTACTCACTCGCAGAAAAAGCTTGATGCCCAGGAAATGATTAACTATAAAAACCGCTTTAATATTCCCATCAGCGATGAACAGGCGGCTAAAGCAGAATATTTCCATCCCGGCAAAGACAGTGATGAATACAAGTACCTGATGGCCCGGCGTGAAGCCCTGGGCGGTGTTCTGCCGGTGCGTAACCGCGTGGCGGCACCGCTGGAAATTCCCAAATTATCCATTTTTGATCCCCTGTTAAAAGGTTCCGGTGATCGGGAAATGTCCACCACCATGGCATTTGTGCGCATGCTGACCTTGTTAAGCCGCGATAAAAACATCGGTGATAATATT
>JALVDE010000063.1 GCA_027009375.1 Gammaproteobacteria bacterium | reverse complement strand
ACAGGGCACCCAAGGTCAGGTGCCAGCCTTCACCGACAAAGGGAGAGGTAATAGTTACCATTACTTTTGCCAGCCAGTCGGGCATAAAGGAATAAGCTGCCAGCAAGGCCTGTTCATTCATAGCTGAGAATATATTTTCAAAATATTTAATAATGCCCACACCCAGCAGCGGACCTATCAGAGTACCGACACCCCCAAGAATAGTCATCAGCACCACTTCACCGGAAGCGGTCCACTGCATTCTTTCTGCACCGGCCAACGGATCGGTGACAGCCATCAAAGCACCAGCCAGGCCCGCATACATACCGGAAATAACAAAAGCACTTAACAGGTAAGGCCGGGTATTATAACCGGTGTATTTCATGCGGGTCTGGTTGGATTTAATGGCCTGCAGCTTCATTCCAAACGGTGAGTGGAAAATCCGCTGGGAAATAAAGAAGGCAATAATCAATAATACGGCACAGAAATAAAAACCGGAATAACCGCTCATTTCCAGTCCGAACAGGGTTGGAGAGGGTAGACTCTGACCGGCCTCGGACAGCATATTATCAATAATCCGCGGATCGCTTCTGGATAACTGCAGACCGGTTTCACCATTGGTAATAGGTGTCAGCACTGAGTAAGCCATGTTGTAGAACATCTGGGCAAAGGCCAGCGTCAGAATAGAAAAATAAATCCCGGAACGGCGCAGACTGATAAAGCCGATTATGGCCGCCGCAATACCCGCCAGAATAACACTGAACAGTATCGCCGGCAGTACATTCATGGTCAGCAGTTTAAACGACCAGACTGCGGTATAGGAACCCACACCCAGGAAAGCTGCATGGCCAAAGGACAGGTAACCGGTCAGGCCAAACAGCACATTATAGCCCACGGCAAAAATGCCGAAGATAGCAAATTTCTGCAGCAGATCAGGATAACCGGCACCCAGCGGCTTTAACCACATGGGCATGGTCAGGATCACTACTGAAAATATCAGCATAACAAATAAATCTTTTTTAAAAGATGGTATTTTTATATTCATAATCAGTCCTCCATAACCCCTTCACGTCCAAACAGGCCACGCGGTCTGACCAGAATAATAAACACGGCCACCAGGTAAATAATAATCTGATCAATACCTGGAATAATGGATTTAATTTCGTTCATAGAAGCAAAGGACTGCAGAATACCCAGTAAAAAGCCTGCGGCTACAGCTCCGCCCAGAGACCCCATACCACCGACAACCACTACCACAAAAGACAACACCAGAAAGTCCATGCCCATATGATAGTCCGGCGGCAGAATAGGGGAGTACATGACACCGGCCAGGCCAGTCACAATGGCTGCCAGACCAAAGACAATAGTAAATCGTTTTTCAACATTAATACCCAGTAAACCCACCGTTTCACGATCCATCATACCGGCCCGTACGACCATACCGAAGGTAGTCAGGTTTAAAAAAGCAAATACAGCGGCAATAACGGAAAGTGAAAAGCCCAGGTAGATCAGCCGCCACCAGGGATAGACCACCGATTCACCCAGACCGAAAAGCGAACCGATAGCCGCTGTACCGGAGAAAATTTCCGGTGCCGGAGTGGGAATCGGGTTAGCCCCGAAGCTTAGTTTAACAATTTCCTGCAGCACAATAGCCAGTCCGAAGGTGACCAGGATCTGTTCAGCATGGGTTCGTTTATAAAAATGCCTGATTAGCCCCCGCTCCATGGCCAGGCCGATCAGCAGCATCACCGGTATGGCAAATAAAACGGACAGCGGTACAGAATAGTCAATAATGGTTTTACCAAAATCACCAAACCAGATTTCCAGATAAGGCATTTCCTTATAGGCATCAAAAAAGGTAATGCTGGTATCTTTGACCTGTTTGGAAATGGTCAGCAGTTTCTGAAAGGTCACCGAACAGAAGGCCCCCAGCATAAACAGGGCTCCGTGGGCAAAATTGACCACTCCCAGGGTTCCGAATACCAGAGTCAGCCCTAATGCAATTAAGGCATAGGCTCCTCCCTTGTCCAGACCGTTTAAGATCTGTAATAGAATTGCATCCATTGTTTACCACTCAATAATTGTTAAATTTAAAAACGTATGTGTACATAAAAAATCTTGATACGACTTAAAACATTTTATGTACCGACACTTTTTTTACAGGCAAAAAAAACAGCGCATAAAAAACTTATGCGCTGTTTAACAGGACCTATCAGGATTTTTCGTAAGGGCCTAACTCACCGCCAAAGATATCGGCAGGGTATTCAACCTGGGCACGAGGTACTTGCTGTACAATTTCCAGCAGATCAAACTGGCTGGTTGGGTGCTCATTACCACGCATAACCAGTACGTCTTTAAAGCACTGATGATCCGCTGCACGGTATTCTGTTGGGCCATTGCCCATACCGTCAAAGTTAAAGCCTTCCAGCTGCTTGATAACTTCCGGCGGGTAGAAAGTACCGGCCATTTCACAGGCATTGGCATACAGCATGGTCTGTACATAACAGGTATGTGCAGCCTGGGATGGCGGGAAGCCATACTCATTACCAAAGGACTTAACAAAAGCCTGGGAACCTTCATCTTTTAATGCCCAGTTCCAGTTAGTGGTACCTAAAATACCCTTAATATTTTTACCGGCACCCTGAGCCATCAGACGGGAATACAGAGGCACAATAATTTCAAACTGTTTGCCGTTAACCACTTTGTCACGCAGACCAAACTGCACTGCCTGAGTCAGGGAGTTGATCATGTCCTTACCATAGTGGTTCAGGATCAGTACATCAGCGCCGGAGTTCAGAACCGGTGTGATATATTGTGAGAAGTCACCGGCACCCAGAGGGGTACGAACCGTTTTAACGGTTTTCCAGCCCAGACCTTCGGTAGTTTCCTTAATGGATTCTTCCTGGGTCCAGCCCCATGTATAGTCTGCCGTCAGGTGATAGGCACGACGGTCAGTACCCATTTCTTTTTTCAGTACCGGACCTAAAGCCAGGCCGGACATCTTGGCATTAAAGAAATGACGGAAACCGTAACGACGCTTGTCTTTACCGGTGGTGTCATTGGAATGAGTCAGGCCGCACATAAAGACCACACCCATATCCTGGGCTAAAGACTGCTGTGCAATGGCTACACCTGAAGAGGAACCGCCGGAGAACATAATAACTCCGTCTTTTTCAATCATACGCTTGGCAGAAGCACGGGCCGCATCGGACTTGGTCTGAGTATCACCGGTAACATACTCAACTTTTTTGCCCAGAATACCATTACCTTTCAGGCTCATTGGCTTCATGGTCTGCATCATGCCGCCGTCGCCTTCACCATTAAGGTGTTTAACAGCCAGTTTAAAAGCACGCAGTTCATCGGCCCCTTCATCGGCATAAGCACCGGTCTGAGGTACGTTAAAACCTAATTTAACGGTTTTGGAATTACCTGGATCATTGACAAAGGTTTTGGATGCCCAGGCACCCCGGGTGAAAAACATCGGCATGGCACCGGCTGCTGTAAAGGCACCCGCTGCTTTCATAATGTCACGACGTGACCAGCCATTGGCATTCTTTTTATCACTCATTCTATGTTCCTCAATTTATTATTTACCCGGATGAGTTTTATCCGGTTATTTATATCAGTCATTCCTTTAAACCGGCTTAGCGGACGGTTGCGATACTGATTATTTCTCTATATGTCAGGACTGCTCTGAAAACATATCCCGGCATGACCCTGACAGTTAACCTTAAACATTTATGGTTAAGCTTAACTATGGTGCGATAATCATGCCATAGTAGCTTTTTATTAACAATCAAATGTTTAGTTGTTTTCTTATCAAAAACTGGTTACACAAATGTTACGTTTAGTAATGCTTGATGTGTAATTAGGTAACACTTTTACTGATCACACGAAACCCCCAGTTATTGTTTTTTTCATTGGGAAAAGCAATATTCCGGGCACTGCTGGTCAGCCAGTTGGCCTTGTTGTACCAGCTGCCGCCGCATAGAATATAGTCTTCATGTTTATTGGTGGAGGTCCATTCCCAGACATTACCATGCATATCATACAGCCCCCAGTTATTGGCCATTCTGGAACCGGGCGTGGGCATGGTTTTACCGGTACCCATAACCATCATCCTTGGGTCCGGCGTATCCCCGTACCAGAAATCTGTCACCGTTCCGGCTCGACAGGCATACTCCCATTGCTCTTCAGTCGGCAGACAACATGACCAGCCGGTCTGTTCTGACAGCCAGTCAGCGTACTGCTGCGCATCATCATGACTGACATTGATAACGGGGCGGTTGTCACGTCCCCAGCCCTCATCACCCGGTGGCTGTAGATGCCTGTCAGCACAGAAAAGATCATACATTTCAAAGGTAACCGGGGTTGTCAGCATTTTAAACGCGGACATGGGCTGTTCATGAAACTGTCCGGCAGGAATATCAGCCCAGCTGGCTTCACAGATCCTGAACTTTTTATAACAGTCCTGTTCCTGCTGCTTTTGTAGCAATGTGGAATAAACCGTATTATCAGGATGTCGGTTTCCCAGACAGTCCTCAAGTTCAGCCTGTTTTTGTACCAGAGCCTGCTGCAATTCAGCAATGGTTTGTTTAAGCTGCTCCAGTTCTGTTGCGTTTTCACTCATTGGTACTGTGAATACCCTGCATACAGTACATATGAAAAACCGGGCTCTGCTGCATCAGGTACTCAAAATCCTGCCTATGCAAACAGAAGCAGATAGTGGTTTTCTGTGCCGTTAAGGGCGCAGGCACTTTAACCCCTTCCAGCAGCCAGTACAGGGGAAAACTGTCTCCAGCACCAAAGCTGATATCGGTTCGCTCCAGATGCACCAGGCCATACTTAATAATATAGAGGCAGTCAACCGGACCGTCTGAAGGTTGTAAAATAGTTTCACCTTTGGCATAAAAAACCTGCTCCAGGTGCATAGCCAGGTATTCCTGATGCACCGGCAGCATGGATTTATAGGGTTCATACCGGTTTAAAAACTGCATTACCGGTGCTAATGTGCTTAATGTTTCGGCCATTATATGTTTTTTGTCGTATCTAATTGATGGTGGTGTAAAGCAG
>JALVDE010000062.1 GCA_027009375.1 Gammaproteobacteria bacterium | reverse complement strand
GGATCAACTGGGGATCAGTCTGATCAGCCCTGCTGGCCAGGGCTGCTGCGGAGCCGTCAGCCAGCATCTGGCCGCCGGTGCGGAAGCCAGAGAGTTTATTAAAACCAATATTGATGTCTGGTGGCCACATATTGAAAACGGTGCCGAAGCCATTATTATTACCGCCAGCGGCTGCGGGGTTCAGGTTAAGGATTACGGCCATCTGCTGGCAGATGATCCTCAATATGCAAAGAAAGCCCGGACCGTGTCAGAGCTGTGCCGAGATATATCCGAAGTACTGGCAGCAGAAGATCTCTCTGTGCTGAAGATTAAAACTGGCCGCCGCGTGGCCTTTCATTCTCCCTGTACCCTGCAGCATGGTCAGCAGCTAAATGGCCAGGTCGAAGGCATTTTGCAGCAGCTTGGCTTTAAACTGACCGAAGTACCGGACAGCCATTTATGCTGCGGCTCAGCCGGCACCTATTCCATTCTGCAGCCGGAGCTTAGTCAGCAGTTACTCAACAATAAACTGCAGGCACTTAATACTGAACAGCCTGACATTATTGTAACGGCCAATGTAGGTTGTCAGTTACACCTGAACACAAAGTCTCAGAAACCGATTAAGCACTGGATTGAATTGCTTGATCCGACTGCCCTCTTATAAGATCAGAACCTGTTTTACGCAGGCTGGAAAAATTTCATCAATGGCGAAGGAGCTGATTAAAAAATATGAGAACAAAGTCCTGATTGCAATATTAACAAATGTTAACATTGTAATGTAACAACAGGATAGGGATATCATAGCAACAAGATGAAACTCTTTAATAATATTTTTATATCGTTCAGTATTGCCTTACTGACCATAACCATCTGGGCGCTGGCCAATCAGCCTGAAATGGAACCCCTCTGGCCGGACACCATTCAGGGTTTTTCCTTCTCCCCTATGCGCTCCGATGATGACCCGGCCCAAAACCAGTACCCCAGTGTTGAGGAAATCAAATCCGACCTGGCACTTTTGGCCGGTAAAACCCATGCTTTACGCACTTATAGTGTTAATTCCACCCTGGCCCTGATCCCTGAACTGGCACACCAATACCATTTGAATGTCGCCCTGGGAGGCTGGCTAAGCCGCAATGAAGCTGAAAATTCCGAGCAGGTTAAAAAACTTATTCGAATAGCTGATAAAAACCGTCGAAATGTGGTCCGTGTTATGGTGGGCAATGAGGTGTTATTAAGAAAAGATCTGTCACTGAGCCAGTTAATCCGCCATCTTGATCATGCCCGTGCTGAACTTGGCATGCCGGTCAGTACTGCAGAACCATGGGATATCTGGGCAGCCAATCCGGAACTGGTCAAACATGTTGACTATCTGGCCGTACACATGCTGCCTTTCTGGGAAGGAGTATCACTGGATAATGCGGTAGGACATATTGAAAATCGACTTGATTACCTGAAAACCCTGTATCCGGACAAACCTATAATTCTGGCTGAAGTCGGCTGGCCCAGTCATGGCAGAAGCTATAAAAAAGCCGTGGCCTCAGTAGCCAATCAGGCTACTTTTTTACGCCGTTTTTTAGATAAAGCTGAACAGAAGGATTACATTTATTATGTGATGGAGGCTTTTGATCAACCCTGGAAACAGACCCAGGAGGGTGATATAGGTGCTTATTGGGGGGTCTACGATGTGCAGCGGAAAGCAAAATTTGAATTTACCCGTCCCATTGTAGAAATCCCGCAATGGCAATTTTTATCCGTTATTTCCGCATTAACTGCGATGTTTATATTTGCCCTGATGTCTATTGATGCAAAAACCCTCACTCAAAATGGCCGTCTGTTTCTTGGAATCATAGCACTTTTCCTGGCCTCGGTTCTGGTCTGGGTCATCTATAACTATATCGACCAATACCTCAATCTGACCGATATTATTGTCGGTATCGTATTAATTTTTGGTATGTTTGGCGTAGCTCTGGTGCTTTTAATTGAAGCTCATGAATGGGCTGAAACCCTCTGGGTTAAGGAGCGAAGACGTGAATTTGTACCTCTGTTATTTGAGACTCATAAGGAGCAGCCCATGGTATCCATTCATGTTCCTGCCTATAATGAACCGCCTGATATGATGATAGAAACGCTCAATGCTCTGTCAAAACTGGACTATCGCAATTATGAAGTGATTGTTATTGATAATAACACCAAAGATCCGGACATCTGGCAACCTGTACAGGCCCATTGTCAGACTCTGGGAAGCAGATTCCGGTTTTTTCATAAAGACCCACTGCCCGGATTTAAGTCCGGCGCTCTGAATTATGCACTCAGTAAAACGTCTCCCGAAGCCAGCGTTATTGCGGTTATAGACAGTGACTATTGTGTCAGTTCCAATTGGCTGAAAGAACTGGTACCACAATTTCAACGTGAACAGGTGGCTATTGTACAGGCTCCCCAGGATTATCGTGACTTTAATGAAAATGTCTTTAAGGCTATGTGCTTTTCAGAATACCGGGGGTTTTTCCATATTGGTATGGTCACTCGTAATGAACGCAATGCCATTATTCAGCACGGCACCATGACCATGGTACGACGCAGCGTACTTGAAGAAGTCGGCGGCTGGAGTGAACAAACCATTACCGAAGACGCAGAGCTGGGCCTGATGATATTTAAAGCCGGCCATGAAGCGGTTTACATTGCCCGCAGTTACGGCAAGGGTCTAATGCCCGATACCTTTGCTGATTATAAAAATCAACGTTTTCGCTGGGCTTATGGTGCTATGCAGATCATGCGCAACCATGCCGGTGCACTGACAGGCAGGATAAAAAGCCGTTTAAGTCCTGGTCAACGTTATCATTTTATTGCCGGCTGGTTACCCTGGATCGCCGATGGCATCAATTTAATTTTTAACAGCGCTGCCATATTATGGACTGCCGGAATGATTCTGTTTCCAGACAAAATTGATCCGCCGCTGATTATATTCTCAATATTACCCCTGAGTCTGTTTCTGTTTAAACTGCTTAAACTGATTTACCTGTATCAGGGAATGCATGTTGTCAGCTCCTTACGCCAGACTCTGACAGCCGCGCTTGCCGGTCTGGCATTATCTCACACCATTGCCAAAGCCATGTGGCTGGGCCTGTTCACCAGCGGCCGACCCTTTTTAAGAACCCCGAAAATGGAACAGTCAGCCGCTTTATATCAGGCCATTGCCTCCGCCCGTGAAGAAAGCCTGATTATGCTCCTGATCTGGTTATGCGCAGTCGCCGTATATTATCAATTATCTCTGGATAACCTGGATACCCTGCTGTGGTTTATTGCGCTGCTGGTTCAATCCATTCCTTATCTGGCAGCCTTAATAATGTCTGTCATAAGTGCTTTACCTAATTTTAAGCGCAAGATAATTATTGATAATAAAGAACTAACCGCTAATAATCACTAAGCTTATGCTGAACATGATCTCACCGTAGGGGTGGGTTGAACTGCGGTTTCCGACTGAGAATTTATAATGACAGACAGGATACAGAATCATAAGGAAGGTCTGCTTTCGGTTCATGCTGCGGTATTAATTTTTGGCCTGACCGCTTTATTTGCCAAACTGATCAGCCTCAGTGCCGTTGAAATCACCCTGCTGCGCAGTATCTTTGCGGCACTGGCCATTGCCCTGTATATTTTCTGGCGACGGGAAAACCTGTATCTGAAACGCCGGAGGGATTATTTTATTGTACTGGTGCTGGGCTTTTTTCTATGTACTCACTGGGTTACTTACTTCCATGCCATGCAGATATCATCCATTGCAGTGGGTATGATTTCCCTGTACACATTTCCGGTGATCACCGTATTTCTGGAACCTTTTTTTCATGGTGAAAAACCCCATATCAGGGACATTATTTCTGCCCTGATTGTACTGTTTGGTATCAGCCTGTTAGTACCCGAGTTCAGTATTAGCAATCAAACGACACAGGGCGTATTCTGGGGCGTACTTTCGGCGTTACTATTTGCTCTGCGCAATATTTTACAGGGGCGTTATTTTAAGGCCACATCGGCCCGTCATGCCCTGTTTTATCAGAACCTGGTGGTGATGGTTCTGCTGCTGCCTTTTGCTGCAGAGGTGATCCCGCAGGTCACACAATGGCAGTGGCTGCAGTTAATGGTTCTGGGAATATTTTTTACTGCTTTGCCGCACACTCTGTTTGCCAATAGCTTACTGCATCTGAAGGCTAAAACAGCCAGCCTGATTGGCTGTATGCAGGTAGTTTACGGTACGGCATTTGCGGCGGTATTTCTGTCGGAAATGCCCGACTGGAAAACAATGGCCGGCGGTTTGCTGGTGATCAGTGCTGCCGTTTATGAGACTGTGGCGACTTCAAAACATTCCTCTCACCCTGCTTCTCTCACTAAGGGAGAAGATAAATAAAAATATCACTCGCTGTCTGTCTTTGGCTTTAAAAGCTGCAGTAACTGTTCTGGCTGCTGATTAATATCTGCAAGAGAATATTGATCCAGCTCTCTTAAAAATGCATCTCTGGCTTTGTTTAAAACACCTTTTAAATGACAGATGGAAATAATAGGGCAGACCGGTTTCTCACAATCCACCATTTCCAGATTGGCTTCCATCTCTCTCACCACATGACCGATATAAATCTGCTGACTATTGTGATTTAATTTAATACCGCCGCCCTTACCTCTAATGGTTTCTATAAAGCCCAGCTTACCCAGTTCATGAACAATTTTCATAATATGGTTTCGCGACAGAGAAAAGCATTCGGCTATCTCGGAGATATTACTGCGTTTATCTTTATCCTGAAGTGAAAGATAAATTAAAATGCGTAAGGCATATTCGGTTTTCTGGGTAAGCTGCATAAGAGAAAATCTGGTTATATTAATCGACAAAAACAGTAACAGACTATATGATGCGATAACGAATCATATCAGTTTTTATTTAATCCCTTCTAAAATAACACAAATATGTATAATAAAATAATTGAATTTATGGGTATGGAACGGGCCCCAGTCAGTGCTACTGAACAACTTGTTTCAGCTATTGGTGCTTTTTTTGGCATTCTTTTTATTGCCCTGATCAGCTTTCAGGTCACCGGAGCCCAGG
>JALVDE010000061.1 GCA_027009375.1 Gammaproteobacteria bacterium | reverse complement strand
ACCGATCTGGACCAATGTGTAAAAACCAGTATTATTATGCGCAAGGTGTTACGGGCAGAGGATAATCTGCAAATGCGTGATACCGATGTCTATGCTTATTGCGAACCGGATAAGACCACCATGAGCCAGAAAGATTTTATGGATGCCAGCAATAAAATCCACCGGCTGGAGAAGTATCTGACCACTGAAAAGTGGTGAGTTTAGCTATTTTTAAAGTTTATCTTATCAAAGTACCGGCCCCGATATAATAAACGGGGCTGTTGTGGATCATCTTTAAATGCTCTGCGGGTATGCAGAACATTATTACAGATAAGTCCCTGCCCGGCGGCCAGCTGACCTTTAAACTTATAGGCTGACTCACTGTTTAATATGTCTCTTAATACCTGCTGTGCTTCCTGAGTCAGCGGATCATCCTTCCAGATCACATTTCTGGCGCGTGCGGTATAACGCATATGCAAGCGCCCTTCTTCTGTGATCATAAATACGGGCCCACTGCGATCCGGTCGTATTAACTCACCGTCTATCACATTTTTGGGAATCGTCATGGCATTACTCTGCATAAGAGCCTGAATATACTCCGGGTTTTTATCACGCAGCAGGATATAGACTATTTCATGATCCCAGAGCTGATTTTCTCCACCTTCTGCCGCCGGACGGACACAGTGCAGGATCATGCTGTATATCTGTTGTGATAAACGATTATAATAACCGTCGGTATGCCAGTTAATGCCTTTTTCACTATAAGGAATATACATGGCGTGTAAGCCCTGTTCGACTACCTGAATTGAAGTAAAGCCGTCATTATCCGCACATTCATTTTTATCCAGTGAGGAAATTCCCAGCTGCCGCCCCAGCTGTTCTGGAATATTTTTGTCTTCTACATTGCTATTATTACCCAGATCATAAATAACCATATTGGCTTTCTCCAGACACAATTTAATAGCCTGAAATTCCTGTTCACTCAGCTTAAAGGGATCGGCAACGCTTACAGTCAGCTCTTTAATAGACTCCGGATAAGCATTCAGCTTCTGCTGCTTCCATTGCTGATACTGCTGTTCATTTTCAATCAGAAAGGGGCTGTTTTGTACTTGTGCAGACGGCATAATAAGACCTGAACGTGCTCTGTTTCACAAAATTTAAAATTAGAACAGGCTAATATAACAAAAATTTCCGACTTATTATAATAAAAAAGTACAGTGCTTTTCTCCCAGGATGGTCATGGAAGATTCTGTACTCTGATAATGGCTTTTAACTCCTGTTTACAGCCCCTGCCAGGAGCCAGGCTTATTATCCGCTTACACTGAGAACATAATGAAAGTACTACTGGTTGAAAGTTCACGCTTTCATCAAATCATGATCTCCCAGATCTTTAATAATGAAGGTCTGGTGGTGCGCATTGTCAATTCATCCGATGAAGCCATTATGGTTCTGGAAGATGAAACCATGGACTTTATCTGTACGGCTTATCACCTGCCCGGTGGTTTTGATGGTATTAAGCTTGCTCAGCAAGTCCGCAATAATCCTGAAACCAGAGATACTCCGGTTATTCTGCTGACTTCTAACGAAATTGATCAGAGCTTTGATTATGCTTATGATTCCGGTGTGACAGAAATTTATAACCGCAGTGATATTAATGCCCTGTCTCGTAACCTGAAAGCCTCTATTGAGAATAAACGCAATGAAATCAATGCCCGGGTACTGTTTATTGAAGACAGTAAAACCGTTGCCCGACATATGATTAAACAGATGGAATCCTTAAAAATATCCGTCCGGCACTTTTACAGTGCCGAAAAAGCTCTGCAGTCCTTTAAAAAGTCCCCTAAAGAATACGACTTAATTATTACCGATCTGCTTGTGGAAGGCAGGCTGAACGGTATGGGCCTAATTCGTGAAATTCGCAAAATTTATCCTGACCGTTCCAAACTGCCTATTCTGGTGGTATCCGGATACGATGACACTCCCCGGCGCATTGAGCTGCTGCGCATCGGTGCCAATGACTACATTGTTAAGCCCATTATCAAGCAGGAACTCAGTGCCCGTCTGAGTAACCTGATTACTACCAAACAGCTGTTTGATCAGGTAAAAATTCAACAGGAGCAGTTATTCCACCTGGCCATGACCGATCAGCTGACCGGTCTGTATAACCGCCATTCACTCAGTCATCTGCTGCCTAAATATTTTAACTCCACATCCGCTCACACAACGCCCTTAAGCCTTTTAGTACTGGATATCGATCATTTTAAGCATATTAATGATACCTACGGCCATACCCGCGGAGATGATGTACTGAAAAAATTCGGCCAGCTGATCAACTCCAGTTTTCGTTCTGAGGACCTGGTGGCCCGTTACGGCGGTGAGGAGTTTGTAGTGCTGATGGCCCATGCTCCCATTGAACATGCCCTGGAAAAAGCCGAAGAACTGCGTAAATATATTGAGACCCACTTGATAGAAGGGATTAAAATCACCATAAGTATAGGCATAGCCAGTGCGGACAGTCATGCCGACTTCGAAGAATTGTTTAATCAGGCGGACAGTGCCCTGTATAATGCCAAGAACAGCGGCCGGAACCAGACCATTATTTACCCGGTTAATTCCATTGCAGTTTAAATACGATTATGCTCTGGTTAATTTAGGTTAAATGCACTGATACCCCCATTTACCACAGGAATACTATGCCGATTATTGACCCTGCAACTGCCCTGCCTGGACGTACTGAAACCATGTCCGTTAATAACCGTCATTTTGTTAATCAGCAGCCGCTGCAGCCGCCTTTTCCGGAACAGATGCAACAGGCGCTTTTTGGTCTGGGCTGTTTCTGGGGAGCTGAACGGGCTTTCTGGCAGCATCCCGGGGTGTACACTACCGCCGTGGGCTACACTGGAGGCATAACACCCAATCCCACCTATCAGGAAGTCTGCAGCGGGCAGACCGGACATAATGAAGTGGTGCTGGTGGTTTTTGACCCGCAACAGATCCATTACCATGATTTACTTAAACTGTTCTGGGAAAGTCATAATCCCACCCAGGGCATGCGACAGGGTAATGATCGCGGCACTCAGTACCGTTCCGGTATTTATACTTTTTCCGAACAGCAGCAGGAACAGGCTCTGGCCAGCCGTGAGCACTATCAGCAGTGGCTAAATGCTCATGGATTTGGAGAAATTACCACTGAGATCCTGCCTGCCGGCCCGTTTTACTATGCTGAAGACTACCATCAGCAGTATCTGGCAAAAAATCCGGGCGGCTATTGCGGACTTGGGGGGACTGGTGTGGCTTATCAGGAAGAGCGGTCCTGAGGTTCCTTACACATCAACCAGGCAAAGATCCAGGTGGCCAGAAAAGGCAGGACAGCCAGATACAGGTTCAGCTCAAAGGAACAGAATAAGTCTTTTGAATAACAATTCCAGGCATTGCTCAGACCGGACATCCAGGCCAGAGCCGGCACCGGAATACCGGAATGTTCACCATATAACAATAAACCGGGTGCCAGAAAAACCGCCAGGTACGTACTGCGCCAGAAACAGGACACCTGATGCTTAATGAGCCATTTTCTGCCCCATAAAACCAGGGCAATATAAACCAGCAGCGCCAGCACCAGGGCGCCAATAACGACCAGACCACTATTCAAAATTGACCTCACATAAAAGGAAATTACTCATGTTGCGCATTTTATCCTTATCTCTGATTATTACAAGCTTCCTGCTGTCTGCCGCTGCTTTTGCAGGACAGGTCAGTATTGAGAACGCCCGGATAACCCCCCTCGGTGGACAACAATACCGTTTTGACGTTACATTAAAACATCAGGACAGCGGCTGGGATCACTATGCCGATCGCTGGGAAATACTCTCACCAGACGGCGTTCTGCTGGCAACCCGAACTCTGTATCACCCGCATGTGAATGAACAGCCGTTTACCCGCTCATTAACTGTGACACTGCCGTCAGGCACAAGTTCCGTGGTAATTCGGGCCCACGATAGTGTACACGGTTATGCTAAACAGACGCTGAAAGTTGACGTACCGAAAAATAACCAGAAATTATAATTCCTACACCCGGTTAAACTTTTTTCCCAGAAGATTATCAACGGACAATGGGCTGGGACCATACAGAATATAAACCAGTATCATGGCACCCCAGAGCATATGATCCATCATCCCCACCATATTGTAATAGTCGGTTAATGAATAGGCATAGGCCGCTACCGCATTTAGAACAAACAGACCAATGGCTGCCGGGCGGGTCAGAAGGCCGATAAGCAGCATAACCGGCAATATCAACTCTCCGGCCGTAGCGGCATAAGCAGCAATCTCCGGGGGCAGCAGGGGCACGGAATATTCATAGGCAAACAGATCCAGGGTGGACTGCCAGGACTGAATTTTTACCATACCGGACTGAAAAAAAACTTTCAGAAGATACAGCCGTACCAGTAAATCAAAGCCGTGCAGCATAATGTCGCTGCGCGAAAACAGGAATTTTTTTATCATTATTGTATCCTTTTATAAATTGTGACGCCCTGTATATAAGCGCTGTGGTTTGTCGTATGTGCGAACGCTATAAGCTGTTTTTGAGGAATAAAAAAAGAGCATCTGGAAAACCGGATGCTCTTTTTACTCAGGGAACTTACCAGGGGTTTATTTGACCCCTTTATTACCTGCAATTTTTTTACAGGTGCCTTCAGGTACATAAACCCATTCATCGGGACCAGCATCGGTCTTTGCCATACCGGCACAGGCATGCTTGCTGGTGCCACAGTCATTCATACCGGCCTTGGCAATACCCTTGCACTTTTCAAAGCCAGGCTTTCCAGCATGGGCCGTTGCACCCATCATGGCAAAAGCCACTGCAAATAAACCGATTAATGCTGTTTTTTTAGAGTTTCCCATATTATTTTCCTTTTTGTTTAGTTAACCAGAAACAGATACCGTTTCAAGTCTGGATTGTAAGCTGTTTAAAAATGCTTTATTACTGACTTGTCCTATAAGACCCGGATAGTTACAAAAAAGTTTCAATCTTTTTTTGTAACTACTCCATTCAGCGTGTATTAAGTATAAATAATGCACCATTGCTATGATA
>JALVDE010000060.1 GCA_027009375.1 Gammaproteobacteria bacterium | reverse complement strand
ATTAATGCTTCGCTGGTATAGGCCGTTAGTAACCACTGAGTATTCTTAATGGGTGCTTTATAAAGTTCCAGTTGCTGGTTCTGAAAGTTAAGCTGTTTGCCAAACTGACGACTGGTACGGACACCGTCCACGCTGGCAATGATCCGGTTGGGTGAATTCAGTTCCACAATAAGCAGTGTCTGGCTGGATAACTGGCTGTTTTTAAGAATTTTCTGGATGACATCCATTTTAAAATTCACCAGAAAAACAAACGGCTCCTCCTCTTCGTTCTCGAATATTGTCCGAATATCAAAATGATACCCGTCAGGACTATTTCCATGTAATCTGATAGTCCCGTCATTTTTTGTTTTAAATAAGTGATTCAGCTCCTTGCGGCAGGTTTTGCCGATTTTCAGGGACTGATGAGCCAGCAGCGGCAGGCTGGATGAATTTATCAGGTTGTAGGCGTAATAATTTGGAAAATGAGCAGAAATTTCATAATTGAGTAACTTAAGCTTTTCTTTATCTTCCGGATTGTCCACCAGACTCAGTAAAGTGGGTTCAAAATAGTGAGTAAATGCAGACAGGGAATGTTGCTTATCTTTTATATACTGCTCAATCTGGTCCCTGGCATTATTAACCGATGTCTTTGCAAGTTCCAACTGGTAATTTCTGAATTCATGCACATTATTGTAGGTAGACCAGAACAGAAAGTTAGCAAAAGCCAGCAGAACAATGCTGGTAAATACAATTGAGGTTTTACGGCTGTCATGGGTGTTTTTCTGCCTGACCAGGTAGTAGGCAACCGCAAAAATAATCAAAACGGTGGTAATTAATGCATACCAGATCGTTAAAGAGATTGACTGGCCGAAAAAGACATAATTATCACTTAAGTGGTTGCTTATAGTGGGAGTGTTCTTGATAGTATTAACAGCGCCTGAGAGTTCACTGGACTGTGCAGTATCCATATTTAAGGGTGGAGCATTCCCCTGTGCTATAACAGCCATAGTGGCCAACAGCAAAAATAAAAAAATTCTTATCATGTATGAGTGAACTATTGTATTGCTATTATGATTAAAGTCCGAGTTTATAATCTTGTTTTAAAGTCTCCGTCAGCAAATTAAAACACAAGCCTTCTTAAAACAAAAGAAATGCTCATTATCGCAGCGAAATAACAGGCCAGTCCTGTTGTTGTGCATAATTGCGCAGTTTATCATCCGGATCAACGGCTACGGGGTGGCCGACCTTCTGCAACAGGGGTAAATCATTGAACGAATCACTGTAAAAATAACTCTCCTGCAGATTAAATTTTCTTTGCTCCTGCTTTTTTTGCTCCAGCCATTGTTGCAGACGAGTCACCTTACCTTCCTGAAAACAGGGCGTGCCGGAAACCTTACCGGTATAATGGTTATCGATTTTTTCCGGCATCGTTGCAATAATATCATCTACACCGAGTTTTTTGGCAATGGGTGCTGTAACAAAATGATTGGTTGCGGTAATAATAACCAGATAGTCATTATTTTTGCGGTGTTTTTCTAATAAAGCTTCAGCTTTAGGCAGCCAGATAGAATCAATCCGGGTCTGCATAAATTCTTTGTGCAGAGTATTCAGTTCATCGATGGAGTGCTGGCTCAGAGGGGCAAGGCTGAATTGCAGAAATTCAAGTATATCAAGTGTTCCAGCCTTGTACTCATCATAAAAACGCTGGTTTTCACGTTCGTAAACTTCACCGTCCACCAGTTTTTTATCGACCAGAAACTGTCCCCAGAGATAATCACTGTCACCGGCAATCAGGGTGTTGTCCAAATCAAATATTGCTAAATTCACTAATTATTCCTAAATTTTCATTAAAACCCGTTGATTTTACCACTTTTATTGAAAAAACAGTGATATAATTATTTTTTAATAATAAAGAATTGTTATTAACTAAGGCGGATTGCAGTCGTCATTGAACGTAATAATTCCAGTCCTTTTCTGATAAAAGACGGTGATAAAGTGGTAACAGTCCCTGATGAATGTGCCTGATAAAATGGTGTTAAATTGTGATTGATTCAGATGGCTATCGTCCAAATGTTGGCATCATCATAGCCAATGATGAGGGCAAACTGTTCTGGGCACGCCGTATTGGCCAGGATGCCTGGCAGTTTCCACAGGGCGGAATTGCTTATGCAGAATCACCGGAACAGGCTGTTTTCAGAGAGCTCAATGAAGAAACCGGTTTGCAGCCGGAAGATGTAAAAATTATTGCTCAGACAGAAGGCTGGCTGCGTTATGACCTGCCCGAACATTTAATTCGGCGTTATAAGCGTCCGGTCTGTGTTGGCCAGAAACAGAAATGGTTTATGCTCAAACTGCTGGCAGATGAAGCTTCAATTTCATTAAAAAATGAAAACCAGCGTCCGGAATTTGATTTATGGAAATGGGTCGATTACTGGGAACCTTTGAGTGAAGTGATTGCATTTAAACGGGATGTTTATCGTGAAGCCCTGGAATATTTTGCACCGGTGCTGAATATTCCAAAAAAATAATAATTCCATAAGTTATTTCAGCTCTAATCAGTACCTGCAGATAATCACGGTCAGGTACGCCGAATAGTTACTTTTTTGTTAATTTTTGTTTTACAGGGGGATTTATGCTGCAGACGCTGCGGCGTATTGTTCAGGAAGTTAATTCCACCAGAGATCTTAATCAGGTTCTGGAAATTATTGTGCAACGGGTAAAAAAAGCCATCAATGCCGATGCCTGTTCTATTTACCTGTTTGAAAATAATACCTTTACCCTGTTGGCCACTGAGGGCCTGAATAAGGAACTGGTCGGCAAGGTGCATATGCCTGTCGGTACCGGACTGGTTGGTCTGGTGGCGCAGCGTGCCGATCCTCTTAATCTTGATGATGCTCAGGAGCATCCCCGTTTCCAGCTTTTTACTGCTCTTAATGAAGAACGTTTTCATGGCTTTGTCGGTATTCCTATTACTCATCATCGGGAAGTCCTGGGGGTGCTGGTCGCTCAATCCGAGTCACGACTGCGTTTTTCCCATGATATCGTTAACTTTCTGGTTACCATTGCCGCACAGCTGGCCGGTTCCATTATTAACGCTCAGGCTACTCACCAGCTGGAAGGCGCTGAACCTGTCCGTCAGTCAGACTCATCCGCCAATGCCAGAAAACATGTACAGCAGAGAAAGGATAATCGACCGCTGACAGGGCAGCCCGGATCGCCGGGAATTGCTATTGGTACAGCTGTATCCATTGCCAGTTCGGTTATTCTGGATGCCATCCCTGATCGACCGATAACAGATATAGATGATGAAGTTTCTGTTTTTTATTCGGCCCTGGACTCCGTTCGAAAAGATATAAAATCCCTCTCTTATCAATTGCTTGCCGATGGCTTACCGACAGAAGATGTGGCTGTATTTGATGCCTACCTGTTAATGCTTGATTCCAATACTCTGATAGAGTCTACGGTTGAGCGTATTAAATCAGGAAACTGGGCTGCGGGTGCTTTACGTGAAACCATACTGGAACATATTAAACTGTTTGGTGAAATGGATAATCCCTATTTGCGTGAGCGGGCAAAGGATATTCGTGATCTAGGGCAATGTATTTTTAATCAGATGCAGGGTATTAATGAGCTGCCGCTGGACAGGCTGTCCAGAGACTCAATTATTGTTGCTGAAGATATATCCGCCACGCTGCTGGCAGATATAGAAAAAACCAATGTAGCCGGTATTGTACTTAAACGAGGATCCCGTACCTCTCATGTCGCTATTCTTGCCAGGGCAATGGGTATTCCTACTGTGGTTGGTGTTCATGAATTACCGGTTATGCAGCTTGACGGCAGTCATCTTGTGGCTGATGGGTATAGCGGTAAGGTCTATCTTTCCCCATCGGATACCGTTATTAAGGAATATTCCCGGCTTATTTCCCAGGAAGAAGAGCTGTTTGAAGAAATTCGGGAATTAAATGGTAAGCCTGCTACCACCCGGGATGGTATTAATATCCCCCTGTACGCTAATACCGGTCTGGTTGCGGACATTTCTCCCAGTAAACATAGTGGAGCAGAAGGTATAGGGCTGTATCGAACTGAATACCCCTTTATGATCCGGCAGCGTTTTCCCGGTGAAGAAGAACAGAGCAAAATTTACCGGGAAGTACTGCAGGCCTTTGCCCCCCGACCTGTGGTGTTGAGAACCCTGGATATCGGTGGTGACAAAGCTTTAAGCTATTTTCCCATAGATGAAGATAACCCATTTCTGGGCTGGCGTGGGATTCGGGTAACACTGGATCACCCCGAAATTTTTATGATCCAGCTGCGCGCCATGCTGATAGCCAGTGAAGGTATGGATAACCTGCACGTACTCTTCCCCATGATCAGCACCATTAGTGAAGTGGAAGATTCCATTGAGCTTCTTGAACGTGCATTTAATGAGTTGCTGGCTGAAGGCTATAAAATTCAGAGGCCTAAAGTTGGCGTAATGGTAGAAGTACCGTCTCTGGTTTTTCAAATCAAACGGATTGCTTCCATTGTTGATTTTATTTCTATTGGTACTAATGATCTGATCCAGTATCTGATGGCCGTTGACAGAAACAATGCCAGTGTGGCGGAACTCTACGAATCCCTGCATCCGGCCGTGCTTAGTGCCATCAAAATGGTTATTGACGGTTCCCATGAAGTTGGAGTTCCGGTGAGTGTTTGCGGAGAAATGGCCGGTGATCCCCTTGCTGCCTTATTATTGCTCGGCATGACTATTGATTCCCTCAGTACCAGCGTAGGTTCTCTGCCCAGAGTTAAATGGATGATCCGTAATTTTACTCAACAGGAAGCCAGCGATCTGGTGGCTCAGGCATTAGAAATGAAAGATGCCTGGCTGATCAAAAAAATGCTGACTAATGTTCTGGAAGAAAAGGGGCTTGGCGGCCTGGTGCGTGCCGGCCGATAGTTGTTTATTCCTGTCCTGAACCTGCTTATTGATTACTTAATAAGCACTCAAAAATAAATCATAAAAATAAATTCAAATAATCAAAAAAAAGTGTTGACGTTCTGTAATCAGGGCGTATAATACACCACTCACTCAACGGGGTTCTGGCGAAAAAGCACAGAAAACGGTTGAGAAAACAACGACTTAA